>JAUYPG010000054.1 GCA_030695805.1 Nanobdellota archaeon | reverse complement strand
AGGCGACATCAACATTCGTTTCTTCCTTCACTTCGCGGACGATGCGCTTTAATTCTTCTTCGCGTTCTTTTACCACTTCTTCGACGTCCACAATTTCGAGCTGAAGGATGTTTGTTGTCTTTCCGCCCACCTCTCGTGTCGTGGAGTCATCAAGGAGAATTTCTTTTATCGGTTTTGTAAAGTTTGATTTGTACTTAAACATGTCGTGAATGTAGGCCTTGGAAAGACGGACATGTTCTAAGAGCCATGTTGCCATTTTCCGGTCCCGCTCCGTGGTTGTCCCCGCCATGAAATTCACGGTGTTCGAGATGATGGCGGAATAGAGCATGCCTGCCGCGATTTCGGAAGGAGTCGCGTTTTCCTCTTGGAAACGCTCCGCAATGAGCGTGGCGCACGATCCCACGGCCTCAATCTGGCACTTTGCGTTCGGAAATTTCTCCGCGTCATTTATAAGGCGGTGATCTATTATTTCGATTACTTTTTCAATGGGGATGGATTCGGGGACATCATTCAGGTGGCTTGTGTCCACAAGGACGATCGCATCTGCCTTTGCGATTATATCTTCCCCATTCGGGATAGAGACGTGAAAATGATTGAGTGCGAACTCTGCTTCTCGTTGAGGAGTTCCAAAAAGTCCGGCTTCCGCCTTTTTGCCCTGATGCCTCAAAAGCTCCGCGTACCCGTAGGCGCATGCCGTAACATCTAAGTCCGGATTTTCATAGCCGGTTATAAGAATCATGGATTAAGTGTAGAGCACAAAGTTAAAAATACAACATACTTACAAACTTAAGGATGTAAGTATGTTGTATCAGGCGACTTCGGCTTGGTAGCAGGTTTCGCAGTAGATGATTTCGAGGCGGTCTGACGAGTACGTTGTCTGGAATTCATTCGGGCAGTGTTCTTCTCCGTGATGAATGTGTGTTGCCGTATTTTTGTAGATGCGTTTTTTATCGTGGGAGCCAGCGCACTCACATTGTCTTTGAAAAAGTTGCGGTTTGTTGACCCGTTTGTTCAAGTCCTGGTATCTGCACTCGAAGCATTTTCGCGGAAGCGGGACATTCAAGCGACGAAGAAGGCCAAGCTCTTGTTGGATAATTTTGAAGGGCTTCTGACACTCTCCGCAGGCGATAATTTCTTTTACTATATCTTCCCTTGCGTCTTTGATGCTGTCTGGAAGTTCATAGATTTGGATTGTCGGCTTGTGTTTACTTGGTTCTGCCTCGTGCCACCTCCATCCTTTTTTTAAGACCTCTTCTTTATTTAATGGGAAATGGTCCTGGGCGCCGGACTCGTTATAATCGCAGGGCGCGAGATCATACGGAAAAAATTCTCCATACGCAAAAACCCTTTCCTTTTCATCTATGTAGGGGCGTTTGTTCATGTCCTCGATGATCTGCTTGCGGAGCGCTTCATATTCTTCTTTCTCGTACCGCTTATTTAAGACGCAGTATTCTTTGTTGCGAATATTCGCGCATCCAAAGATATTTTTTGAAGTAATGGCACACATAGAGTATTCAACATTGCGGGCACTTTTCCACGCACCGAAACAGAACTTGATATTGTTTGTTCCCTCCCCCGTTGTGATGGTGTCATAACAAAGCTCTATCCCGTTACCCCACTCGGTTATATCGTAACAATCTTTTGCCGGACTCATCGAGATGTTCTGACAAAACTTGCAGTCCTCAAGATGGCGTGCTTGGTAGCAGTTTTGCGCGTTTTTTGAAAAATATACATAGTCGCCGGTGGCATTCGTGTTTTGGAATCCGTGCATGTATTTCTGGGGAAATTTCATCCAGTGTTCGATCGCCTGCTTTTTTAATTTCTGGACCTTCTCATAAGAGTCCAGGCGGAATTCCCGCATCTTTTTTTCATACTCTTCTTTCGAGTATTGGACATTCCAGACACAGTAGCGTTTGCCTCGCAGATTCGCGCATCCGAAGCAGTTTGAACATCCGGCAAGGCCTTTTGAGAAGTAAACGTCATGGCAGGATTGGCAGTCCAGAGAGAATAAGACGCGAGAGCTTTTTCCTACGTTTACGTTTTGATAGCAGAGCTCCGACTCTCCGGATATGACAATATCCATTGAGTCCTTTACGTTTACCACTATTTTTGAGTAGAGGACGTTTTCACATAAATCCGAGCTAAAGACGAGATAGCAATTTTTTGCGGATCCGGCATGATTCACATAATCGCTGTTTACAAGCGTCGGCGTATCGTTTGTAAGCGCCATGCACGGAGTTTTTTCGAGCAATTCTTTGAACTGAACGAAAAAGTTTTTTGTCGAATCGTACTCCATTCCATAGTCCATTGGGTCCCACTTGTCGGAATACCAACAGGGGCCGCAATAGACAGTATGCGGCTTGTCCGGAGAAAAAATGGTAACCATGTCTTTCCCACAGAGGCCACAGGCGCGTTTGTAGAGAGTCCGCTCGTTCAGGAACATAAGGCGGCGCTGGTAACGGCAGAGCCAGCAAAACGTCGGAGGCGGCGCCTCCATCTTTTTGTAGAAATTCAAGTCATCGGGTTCAATCTGGAAGTATTGTTTACAATTCTGACATTGCTTTTGCATATGTTTGTCGTGTCTCCTTACGACATACTTACAAACTTAAGGATGTAAGGATGTTGTATCAAGCGAGTTTTCTTTTGAGGCGTTCGTAGATTCTATTACGATTGTCGGCGAGAAGAAGTTTAATAACATGAGGCGCGGAAAATTCGAAGGCGACTCGGTAATCCCGAGTTATGCGAAACGAAAAAGCTCCGTGGAGCGGCGGCCCTAGCGGCTTTGCGTGCAGTTGCGGGTCAAATGGATTTTCACCGAGCACTGCGATAAGCAACCCTAATTTATCTTGAACTTTTTTTGGTAGTTCGCGGACGTCTTTTTGAAAGGCCTCTTCGTAGGTTATCTCATTTTTTGGAACGGACATGGCGAAGGAACTCCTCTTTAGTGGTAAAGCGATATACGGGTCCTTTGGACGCCATGCGTTCCAGCATTTTTTTTACAAAAGCGGGGCGATACTCTCCCTCCGGGTCAGAATATGACGCAAAGAGAGCTTTTTTCATTCCTTCAACGTCGTTTCGTAATATGGATAATTCCTTACCCATTTTTCTTACAAGAGTTTCTGTAGTCATGTGTGTATTATATCGAGTCGAGAACAAAGAATCAAGAATTTATTCTCTTGGGATGTTGTATCAGGCGACTTCGGCCTGGTAGCAGGCGAAGTTGTCGGGTTCGATACTGAAATCTTTATCCAAATGGTTTTATAAGTCCAATGGGTCAGATAGGTAGCCCCTCTCCGCCAGTTGGCGGATCGGGACGCTTATATAGTCCCGCCATGGCGGGACTATATAAGCGGCTCTTCCATGGCGGAGGCGGGCGCGGCTTCCTCTCCAGCCGCGGCGCCACCACCGCCGGAGATCGCGGCGCGCTCCTGGGCGCTCCGCATGATCCCCTTTTCTTCTTCTTCCATGAGGCGTTTCGCGTCTTCGAGGTGCGTCGCGTATTTTTCGCGTGATGATCGGATGATGTCTTCTTTGAAAGAGCGATGCGGAGGAGCGCTGATTTTTAATGTCTCGGCAGAGAAGGGATCATACGTTTCTCCATCAATCGTCATTTTGATGTAAAATTCGCGGACTCCGAGGTTTATCATGTCTTTCTGGTCGAAGACCGGCACCATCTCCGGTTTCAGGCGTACCGCGTCTTCTCCTCCTACCCGAAAGATGATCATGGAACCCACGTTTCCGAGGACTGCGGCAAGTACCCTGTCTAGCAGTTGTTGGGTGAATTGGTGGGCCACGGTAAGGCAGATGGCGTATTTGCGGGCTTCGGAGAGGAGGTTTTCGAATGTTTCGGTTACCACGTTTTGGAACTCGTCCACGTAGAGGTAGAAGTCGTTTCGCTCGCGCTCCGGAATGGAGGCGCGGGCCATGCCGGCTTGTTTTATTTTCGTGATGAACATGGAGCCGAAGAAGCTCGAGTTTTCTTCTCCGATTTTTCCTTTCGCAAGGTTAATAAGGACAATTTTTTTTTCGTTCATGAGGCGTTCGATGTCCACCTTGTTTTCTTTCTGGCCGAAGATGTTGCGAAGCATGGGGTCTGAGAGAAACTGCCCTAATTTGTTTACAAGAGGAATAATGGCGTCCGTGTCGAATTTTTCGGACCAGTCCGCGAACTCAATCGCCCAGAAGCGTTTTACCATGTCGTCTTCAATGTACTCGACGACTTTCTGGCGGTAGTTTCTGTCCGTAAGCATGGAAATCATCCCGCGCATGGTGGCGTGGGGATAGTCGAGGAGCGCGAGCGTCGTGAAACGGAAGACGTGCTCGAGCCGGGGGGTCCAGTTCGCGCCGAACTGTTTTTGCAGAACTTCGATCAGCCCCTGTGTTAATTGGTGCTTGAATTCCGAAGAAATGTTTGAGAGCGGATTGAAGGCAACGGGATACTGCATATCCGAAGGGTCAATGACGCAGACGTCTTTAATCCGGCTCTCCGGTATGAAGTCAAGGGTCGCGTCCACCAGGTCGCCGTGCGGGTCGAGGACGCAGAGACCGTGGCCATGCGCGATGTCCTGCCGGATCAATAGTTCTAAAAGCTTTGACTTTCCGACCCCGCTCTTCCCGACCACATAGAGGTGGCGCTTCCGGTCCGCGCGCTTTATGCCGAAGACGAATCTTTTTTCCTCGAGCGCGGCAACGTAGTTCGTGCGCCCTATGAACGAGACGTCTCTCGGATCCACTCGCCCGTACATGGGAAGCTCAGGCGGGGGCGGAGCGTGTTTGATCCTTTGGACTTTTGAGTGTTGAGTTGGTGAGGTTTGTACGGGAGGCATATCCTTAAAATTCCTAATTTCTAATTCCTAATTTCTAAACAATTCCAATTTCTTTTAGGAAGGCCTCATAGTCGCCGAGTACTCTTTTTGCCTCGTGTTCGGTGAGCGTAAAGCCCGGCGTATGCATGAGGTTGTTTTTCATGCTGTGAGCTCTCCAGAGGTGTTCCATGGACTTCGTGGTTTCTGGGTTTAGTGATTCCAGCCGATCGGGCATGTGCTCTCCCGGGAGTCCCATTTCTTTTAATATCTCATCAATCATGGCATCCGTCTCCATGATGGCCGTGATGAATGAGTCCGGAGGCGAGGAGTCGGATTTCGCAATGATGGCCTCCCACTGCCTCTGGAACGCATTCGTGTCTTTCAATTCCCTTTGATATTTTTTCGGTTGATTTTTCCAGCGAAACGGAATTTTTCCGTAATTCCACGCGTATGGAAGGAGCACGAGGAAGGCCGCGCCGATGACAATGGTGAGCCCTATAATCACGTATTTTACGATAAAATAGAGCGTTACCCAGGGGGCGGATTTTATGGTTTCCCAAATAATCTGAAAAAATTGCATGGCTTCGCGTCCAACACGAACAATGCGAATTTTATACGAACAACGCGAACTTTCACTGGTGTTCGTGTTGTTCGTATTTTATTCCTGCCTGCGGCAGGCAGGCGTGTCATTCGCGTTGGTTTTATTGGTATTTTTCTATGTCCGCGTCGTCGCCGAATATGGGAATGCCTGCCTGCGGGCCGGCGCGACGAGATTCCTGCCTCGGGATGTGCGGAGTGGTAAGAACGATATCGGTCGGCGGGTGAAAGAGCGAGGCAATGGCCTCGATATTCAGAATGGAGGTTTTCATGTGGAAATTCAAATTTAAGATATGGGAGGTGAGGAGTTTCCCCATAAACGTCTCCCATGGAAGATTTCTCTCGAAGTAGTTCGCGAGAAGGCGCTGTTTGCGGAATTCGACGCGGAGGCGCGGAAAGACGTAGGGAAAGTACCAGATCTTCGCGCGGGTGAGTTGGGGTTCAATCCAATCGAAACTATTACGGTTTACGCCGCTGTACTGGTTGAAGGCCGCCTTTATCGCTCTTCTTGGATAGGCATCGTAGAAATCCTCCTGCTTTGATATATAGACGGCGCGGATCATAGTATTAAATACGGGCTTACCGATATTTTCCTCCATATCCTTTAGGAGCTCGGTTTCTCCCGGAGTGCGGACGTTTATCGTTGTTTGCGTTCCCGCTGCCGTTGTGATGCTGTGCCTTCCCGAAGTTTTTTCTTTGTACTCGTCAATATATTTTTGTGCTGCCTCGGTCCAGGTGGCTCTTGCTCCTTCCAGTACAATCTGGATCGCCACAAGTTCGCCGGGCTCGAGTTTACTGAGGAGCTCAATAAAGGCGCCCATGGGGTCCACGCGCTTCTCTTCCGCGGGATCGTTCATGAAGTACAGATAGGTTTTGAGGGGTATGACCGGGTCTTTTTCAAGTATTAAATCCCCTCCGTAGATATCTTTCCCTTGCGCGTAAATTTCTTCGAGGGTTTGGGGAAGGCGATGGACATAGTCCTCGATCTGCACGAGCTCAAGGTCGGGATAATGGGCATGGAAGTTCGCTTCGATTAAGTTTGCCACCTTGCCGTAACCCCGCAGGTAGAAGTGCACCTCTCCTCCGAAGCTCGCCATCTCAAGTGCTATTGTCCTTGTAATCTCTCCGTCCCAATATCTTTCTTTCGGATCTCCGGCCGCGTTTGTAAGCCCGTGCAGGGAAAGAAGAATCGCCTCCATGGCCTCTGCTCCCTTTTCGTTCGATCTCGGTATTTTTATCTCCCAGACCTGCCACCCCAGTCCCTTCTGGAAGATGTCCTGCCTCCAGAAAAGCCAGGTCGAGAGAAAGAGCCGCCACATAAAAATAAAGAGCCAGAGCCACCAGGTGAGTTTGATGAAGCCCCAGAAGGCGGCTTGGAAAGTTATCGGGAGAAAAAAGAATATCCCCGCGAATCCGGCAAGAAAAAGCACAAACCAAATCTCTCCCTGCTTGAAGAGGTCAATAATCACGTCGCCTATGGTTTTTAGGAGGTCTTTCAGCATGAACGCAGATACACGCAGATCTATACGCAGATATACGCGGATGTTATTATTGTATCACAAAATCCTCATGTATATCGCATGAGGATTTTGTTTCCGCGTTCCGCCAGCTGGCGGATCCGCGATTTCACGCTTCGCGGATATCGTACGCGCTATTTGGGAGGCGTTTGAAATACTTTCGATTCTGCAGGTTCAGGAGGATGGTGTTTTCTTTCAAAAGCCGTTTTTCATTTACGAGTTCTACCACCCTCCTCGCCTCAAGGGGTCCATGGGTCCTGATGAGGGTGGCGATCACGTCGCGCACCGTTCCCTCTTCATATCCGTGTTCCTTCAATCCGTAGATTCCTCGGCCCACAAGCACGAACCTCTTGTCCTTGATGAGCTCATTGTGCACGGTCTGAATGTTTACCGGCCGGGCGCTCACCCTTTTTTCATAAATGACGTTGGCGATTTCCTCGAAGTGAAGCGGCAGCCCGTGTTTTTTTACGGCAAGGTATGCTTTGTCCCGGATATTTCTGGGGCTTATCTCCGGCCAGAGGGCAAGGCCGAAGTCGCCGAAGGTGTTCCACGCGAACTTTTTCGAGATGGAAAGCAGATTCACTTCGGAGAGGTCGGTTATTCCCGCGAGAAAGTTTTTGTCTTCCAGAATTTTCTTCTTGTTTTCGGTCGCGCATACGCGGAGGATTTTTTCCACTGCTTCCTCAAGACGATTTTTCGCGTTTTGATTCAGATACCAGAAGCTTTTTGTCGAAGGGGTCTCTCTCGAGTAGATCGGCTCTTTGGCGGCGAAAAAGAAAAAGCGTATTTTATTGCCGAGATTCGGGGCGTCTTCCGCCTCCACAAGACCTTGGATTTCCCGCACGAAAATTTCGTCTTCCCGCACTCCTTGAACGGACTCGAGATGGCGCAGGGCAATTTCCGTCATCTCTAAAAGACATTCGCGGCTTTCCTTGCGGATTTTTTCCAGACCTTGATTTTCGATCTGTCGAACGCGTTCCCGCGTAATATTCAGGGCATTTCCGATCTCCTGGAGAGTTTCTTTTTTCCCCTGTAAACCAAAACGCTTCCCCAAAACGCTTTTTTGTTTGGGGTTCAGGACTGAAAGGAGGTTTCCTAGCAAGTTTTCTATGTTTTTTTGCATATGTATTTATATCATACTTATTAATATTCGTCAATTCTTCGTGGATTTTTTGGACCAGATGTACACAAGAGGGCTTGCGACGCAGATTGAGGAGTAGGTGCCTATGACTGTGCCGATGAGAATCGTGAGGATGAAGTAAAAAAGCGTGGCCGGACCCCAGAGGAGAAGAGCCACAAGAACCAGAACCAGAGTGAGTGAGGTGTTTATTGAGCGGACAAGGGTCTCCGACACGCTTTTATTTATCGTTGCCTCCAGGCCATGTTTTTTTCCTTCGGCGTTTTGTAAATTCTCGCGGATCCGGTCGAATACCACAATCGTGTCGTGCACGGAGAAGCCCATGACTACAAGAAGCGCGACGATGAAATTCGTATCTATCTCAATATTTTTTATGTTTCCCAAGAGCGCGAGGAGGCCCATGGGCACGCTTACGTCATGAAAGAGGGTTACGAGCGTCGCAAGCCCATACTTCCAGGACGCGATCGGCTCTTTTAACTTGCGAAACGCCCAGGCAACGTAGAGGGAGATGCCGAGGATTACAAGGACTCCTGCCCAGATCGCCTGACTTCGGAGTTCGCGCCCTATGCTCGGTCCCACACTTGTGAAACTGATCTCCTCCACGTCTTCTCCAAACTTTTTCTTCAGTCCCTTCAGGTATTCCGCGTGCTCCATTTCCGTTATCGCTCCCAGACGAAAAATGAATGTGCCGTCTCCTGTTTTTTTCACAACAAAATTTTTTTCGCGCGATATCACTTGGACGACGTTCCGTACCTCCTCTTCCGTTCTTTCATTTCCCATTCTCACGTGCCACTCGGTGCCTCCCTTCAGGTCTATCCCCTCTTTAAATCCGAAAATGAGCACAAGAGTCCAGGAGATGATGACGAGAACCCCCGATGCTCCCAGAAAGATGTTTTTGTGTTTGATGAGATTCATAGTTAAAATTTCTAATTTTCCCCGCCGCGGGCGGGATCCCGCTGTGGCGGGATAATTTCTAATTTAGGATTTGACACGAATACTCGGAGGAGTGTTCGTGTAATGGTGATCGCGGAAAACATGCTCATGATCACTCCAACGAGAAGGGCGAGCGCAAAGCCCCTCACGAAGCTCGAGGTCATGTAGTAGAGAATAAGGGAGGTGAGTATCGTCGTGATGTTAGAGTCGCGGATGGAGCTCCATGCGCGGGCAAATCCTTCTTCGATGGCATCGGTTTTGGAAAGCCCCCGTTTTAATTCTTCTTTCATGCGTTCGAAGATCAGGATGTTCGCGTCCACAGCCATGCCGACGGAAAGAACGAGCCCCGCGATGCCCGAGAGAGTGAGCGTAATTGGAATAATTTTGAACATCGCAAGGGTGAGCGCGATATACATGAGAAGCGCGAGTGAGGCGAATACTCCGTATGAGCGATAGTAGAGGATTATAAAGAGAATTACGAGGAGGGTTCCGATTGCTCCGGCCCGCATCGCTTTCATAAGCGATCCTTGTCCCAATTCCGGACTCACCGTTTCCTGGTTCACGAGCGTGATTGGAGCCGGAAGCGCGCCCGCATTGAAGCGCCCGACAAGTTTTTTCGCCTCCTCTACGGTAAAATTGCCCGTGATTTCCGCCTTCCCGCCCTCGATCTTCGTCTGAACCGTGGGCATGGTGATAAGCTCGTTGTCGAGAAATACGGCGAGCGGGCGCCCGATATTTTTCGCGGTGATTTCCGCGAAGATTTTCGCGCCCTCTTTGTCAAATTCAAGGGCTACCGCGGGACCGAGGTTGCCTCCTGCACTGCCTCCTCCGAACACGACTTGCGCGCTTTTTACATAACGGCCCGTAAGATCGGTGGGGATGAACTGGGGTTCATTGGTTGCTTCGGATAATGGTTGAGATCCCTCCTCCGTCGGGATGCTGAATTTCTCATCCTCCCCTTCGCTTTGCTTAGGGTCGGGAGAAATTCGCACCTCACGAAAGTCCAAAAGAGGGGTTTCGCCGATCTGCTTTATGGCTTCGCTTATATTTCGGACTCCGGCAAGCTCCACGACAAGCCGGGAGACACCCCCTCCTTTTTGGACGAACACTCGCGGCTCGCTCACCCCGAAGAGATTTACCCGGCGCTCTATGACGTCCCGGAGACCGTTCAGGACCGAGTCCGTCTCCTCCGCCCGGATATTTTTGGTGTCCACGTCGTATATGAGATAGGACCCCCCCTCGAGATCAAGGCCCAGGGACCAGGGTCGGAAACCCGATATTTTTTGCCAGAGGGGTTGGTACGAAAAAATCCCCGCGCCTACGGAGAGAAGGACAATAATAATAAGGGTCAGTTTGTGTCGGTTCATGCGCAGTGTTTCTTGTTGTGGACTATTATGCCACACAGACAGAAAAGAGCAACCTTTTAATCATGGAAGCTCGGCTTCCTTCAGGAAGCCGAGCTTCCAAACGAGCGCGACTTATGTTTTTTTGAAAAAGAATTTTGCCGTCTCCACGGCCAAGATATTCAGAACGCTAAAAGCGAGGACTCCGAGGAGCCATACGGGAGGAAGCGGCGTGGTCCCAAGGATATTTTGAAGCGGCGGAAGATAGAGGGCGCCGAGGGTGAGGAGTATTCCAAAGGCAACACCTCCCGTGAGATACGGATTGGCAAAGGGATTGTATCTGAAGATGCTTGTCCGCAGATGACGAAGGGCGAATGCGAGGAAGAGCGTGTATGAGGCAAAGGTCGCGAATATAAACGAACGCACGAGATTTTCTTCGAAGCCCGCCCGAAGAAGAACATAGTAGATTGCAAAGAGGAGGGCGCTTGTGACGGTCCCAATTACGAGAATGAGGAATTTCATCTGGCTGTCGAAGATCGTGTTTCCGCTCCGGGCGTCTTTTTTTAGTTGATCGCCCCCCTCTTCAAAGGCAAAGGCAATCGCGGGAAAGGAATCGGTAAAGAAATTCACCCAGAGAATCTGTAAGGCGTTTAGGGGAAGCGGCACGCCTGTTATAATCGCGCCTCCAATCAAGAAGAGTTGGTTTAGGGAATCGGAGAGGAGATAGATGATTACTTTTTTCAGGTTCCCCAGTATTCTTCTTCCCTCTTCCACGGCCGCGACGATGGTTTCAAAGTTGTTGTCGAGAATGACGAGATCTGCGGCGCCTTTCGCGACATCCGTACCCGAACCCATCGCGACTCCAATGTCGGCGGCTTTTAAGGCGGGCGCGTCGTTTACTCCATCTCCTGTCATAGCCACCACTTCCCCTTCGGCTTGATACACTTTCGCGATTCGGAGTTTGTCCTCCGGAGAGATGCGGGCGAATATTTTCGCGGTTTTGCTTTTTACGGCGAGTTCGACATCTCCCATATGTTGGAGTTCTTCTCCGGTTATGATTTCATCTTCTTTCGCTTCGAGACCTATGATTTTCGCAATCGCAAGCGCGGTGCCCTTGTGGTCGCCGGTAACGATTACGGTCCGTATGCCCGCCCGTTTTGTTTTTTCAATGATTTCAGCCATACCCTTCCGCACCGGGTCCTTGAAAACCAGAAGCCCCAGAAATGATTTTCCT
>JAUYPG010000053.1 GCA_030695805.1 Nanobdellota archaeon | reverse complement strand
ATTACGCCCTCCATTATTTTTTTCACCTCTTTCCCCGCTTCTTCCAGTATATCATCCGCGACCTCGAAGAGGAGCTCATCATGGATCGAGAGGAGGAGCTTTGCTTCTCCCTCTCCCCAGTTTTTTTGTTTGAGGAGGCCTGTCGCGCGTATCATGGCGAGTTTCAAAGCGTCGGCGCCCAGGCTTTGGATGGGCATATTGGTCGCCATCCGGTCAATTTCGGCCCGATACCTCGGGTGCGAGGCGTCTGCGTGTTCGAACCACCGTTTTCTTCCATGTTCGTTTTCCACGAATCCCAGTTCGTGGGTCTTCTCGATTGTTTCTTGTTGCCACACCCTGATTCCCGGGAAGTTTTTGAAATAGGCGGATATGAATTCTGCGGCCTCTTTTGGCGCAAATCCGGTCGCGCGGGCAAAGGCGCGGGGGCCCATTCCATACACAATTCCGAAATTCAATGTTTTCCCGGCGCGGCGGCGCTCCTTATCCACATCGTCCTCGGGGATGCCGAATACCTTCGAGGCCGTCAGTGTATGAATGTCTTTTTCTTCTTTGAAGGCCCTTTCGAGTCCCTCGTCACGTGACACGTGGGCCAGAAGCCGGAGCTCGAGCTGGGAGTAGTCGGCGGAAAGAAAGGAGAAGCCGACCCTTGCCTCAAAGCAGTTTCGGAGCGGAATAGCCCATTTGGATTCCTGGGGGATATTTTGGAGATTTGGTTTTTCGGATGAGAGACGGCCAGTCGCGGTGCCTGTCTGGAGGTAGGTTGTATGGATTCTCCCTTCCTTAATGCCCTTCTCGATGAGCGGCGCGAAGTATGTGCTTTCGATTTTGAATGTTTCCCGGTATTCGAGAAGAAGGGGGACGACGGGGTGGGTGTTCCTCATTTCTTCCAGAATTTCTTCTCGCGTGCTTCTTTGTCCTCCCGCGGTTTTTTTTCCGGAGTCCTTGAGGCCTAGTTTGTCGAAGAGAATCTCTCCCATCTGTTTCGGCGAGTTTATGTTAAATTCCGTTCCCGCCTCTTTGTAGATGCGTTTTTCAAGAAGGCCTAACTCTTCTTTTGCTTTTTCGCGGAGCGCAGCCATCTTTTTTACATTCAACCCGATGCCGGCGCGCTCCATTTCGGCGAGGACTGGTACGAGAGGCATCTCAATATTCGTAAAGACGAATTCCAACTTTTCTTTTTTGATATTGCGTTCCAGCGTTATAAAAAGGTCGCGGAGCGTCTCTGTCGTGAGCGAGGGACTTTCGTTTCCAAGAAATTTTTTCGTTATCGCTTCAATTCCGAAGTCCCGGGCGTCCGGGGCGAGGAGCCACGCGGCGATTTTTATGTCGAAAATGGGCGGCGTGATTTCGATTTTTTCTTTTGCCTTTAGAATGTTTTTCCAATCATAGGCGACTTTGAGTTTTTTCGAGGCAAGGAGCGCTGGTGTACAATCTTCGGGTCCAAGGATGAGGACGGCTTCGTTCTCTTCTTTCGATATTTTTATGAGGCGCGGCTTCTCTCTATGCGTTTTTTTATCAACGCCTCCGGGATGAATGCGCTTTATGATGCTTTCAAAGCCGAGGCCTTCGAGGTAGGAGACCATGGTATCGCGGTCCGGTTCTTTGTATTCGATGTCTTTCAGCGTTCCTTCCACCGGGGCGTTTCTGTCTATGGTCGCGAGCTCTTTGGAGAGGAGGGCCTTTTCTTTGTGCGGCAGAATTTTTCCCGCGAACTTATGGGTCTCCGGCATTTCCGCGAAGAGACGTTCTATTGTTTCGAATTCTTTGAGGAGTAGTTCCGCGGTTTTGGGGCCGACTCCGGGCACGCCCGGGATGTTGTCGGATTGATCGCCCACAAGTCCTTTGTAATCGGTTATCCGTTCCGGCGGGACGCCAAACCGCTCTTCCACGGCTTTTTTATCATAGAGCACGATGTCCGAGATGCCTTTTCTCGGGATCTCGACCAGCACCCGCTCTTCGACGAGTTGGAGCGTATCCAGGTCGCCCGTGAGGATCAACACTCGTACGTCTTCTTTTTTGTATTTTTCGGCGAGCGTTCCTATAAGGTCGTCGGCTTCGTAGGAAGGAGCTTCGAATATGGGAATTCCGAGGATCTTCATGAGGGCGCGGGCCTCGATGATTTGGTGTATGAGCTCATCCGGGGCTGGCGGGCGGTGCGCTTTGTATTCTTTATATTTTTTTTCCCGAAAGGTGGGCTCGGGCCGGTCAAAGCAGGCGGCGATGTATTCCGGATGCTTCTCTTTGATGAGCTTCAGAAGCGTGTTTGTGAGCCCGTAGAGGGCGCCTGTCGGCTTTCCTTCCGGGCTTTTCAGGGGCGGCAGGGCGTGGTATGCGCGGTGGATGAAGGAGTTCGCGTCTATGAGGAGGAGGGTTTTCATGATATAGAAAGTAGAAAATAGTAAATAGAAAGTAGAAGAAAATAAGCTCCGTACTTCTATTTTCTACTTTCTATTCTCTATTTTTTACCTACTTTCTTTTATTGTAGCGCGAGAATGGAACGAACGAAAGGCCGAAGCCGTCCTTTTCTATTTTTGAGATAATACATAACTGCCCCACATCCGTTCCGTCATTCCACCCCAACGTGCTTAAACTCAATGTTTAAGCACGTTTTGCTTGATTTAGTGA
>JAUYPG010000049.1 GCA_030695805.1 Nanobdellota archaeon | reverse complement strand
ATTAGAAATTAGTAATTAGACATTTTAAATGATATCTATGGCATCTCCTTCTTTTAATTTTACTATTGCTTTTTTCACATCCGGCCGCTTGCCCGGATATTTTCCGAATCGATGCGCCTTGCCTTCTTTCCTTATTATTCGGACTCCTTCCACGGAGACCCCGTATCGCGCCTCGATCTCTTTGCCGATCTCCGTCTTCCCGGCTTCCGGGCGGACCAGAAACACATAACCGCGTTCTTCCTTTAGAGCCGTTGATTTTTCACTCACCCATGGCCGCAGAACAAGACGGCTTGCTCTTTTTTCCGTCCTGGGTTTTTCGCCTTTCTTTTCAACGCTATCCCCCGCCACGGCGGGTTTTTTTTCTTTCTTTTCTTTTTTTTTGAAAATATTCATGCTTTGCTTCCAACGCGAATGACGCGAACTTCGCGCGAACAACGCGAACTTTATTCTTGTGTTCGTGTTGTTCGTATTTCATTCGTGTTATTCGTGTTGGTCTTTTTTTATTTGTTTTTCGATAAACTCCTGCATCGCTTTTTCCTCAAATATCACATGCTTTGTCCCGAGGCAGTTCCCCAGGTTTATTCCGCTCGGGTATGTTACGGTATTTTTTTCTATGTTCCGCCCCGAAAGCACGGCATTTTTCCACCCTTCTTTCGCGATGAGAAGCGTTTTTGAAATTTTTGTTTCTC
Source organism: Nanobdellota archaeon (assembly GCA_030695805.1). Taxonomy (GTDB): domain Bacteria; phylum Patescibacteriota; class Minisyncoccia; order UBA6257; family GWB1-50-10; genus JAUYPG01. The sequence goes on along the minus strand of JAUYPG010000049.1, from coordinate 12,575 downwards.
CTCCCCGAAGGGCCTTCAGTAAATCCGCGATTCCTTTTGTCTTTGGTTTTTCCGCTCCGAACGTGTCCACGACAAGGACTTCTCCTTCTTCAAACTTTTTTGAAAGGACGGAATACAGCGCCTTCACCTTCATTTTTTTGTTGACTTTTTTTTCAAAATTTCTTTTGTTTGTGGGGCCGAACGCGACTCCGCCCCCCACCCAGATCGGGGATCTCGTTGATCCGTGCCGGGCGCGTCCTGTTCCTTTCTGGCGCCAGGGCTTTTTGCCGCCCCCGCTTACCTCGCCTCTACTTTTTGTGTGCGCGAAGGGGGCCCGCCGACTGCTCTCTAGGGAGGTTACGACCTGGTGCACCAGATCAGGATTCCATTTTGTTCCAAAGACGCCTTTTGGGAGATCCATGGCGCCTACTTTCTTATTTTCTTTGTTTACGATATCTATTTCCATATTGCTTCGCGTCCAATGCGAACGATACGAACTTTATACGAACAACACGAACTGCGCAACGTATTCGTGTTGTTCGCGCGGCATTCGTGTCATTCGTGTTGGTCCATAATGATAATTTCAACTTTTGATCCGCGCGCGCCGGGGACCGGCCCCTTCACAAAAAGGGTGCGCTCTTCTTTATTTATTCCCTCTATTCGTACGTTTTTTAAGGTCTTTCGGTCGCTACCCATGCGTCCGGCCATTCTCCGTCCCGGAATTACACGCTGGGGAGCTGTCGCGCCAATTGATCCGGGCGCACGCAAACTATGTTTCTGTCCATGGCTTTTCGGCCCGCCGCGGAATCCATGCCGCTTTACCACGCCCTGAAACCCCTTTCCCTTTGTTATTCCCCGGACAACGACCACGGCGCCCTCTTCGAGAGACGCCTCTTCTTCCACCTTTAATATCGTAACCGGAATTACTTTGTCGTTTTTCCAAATCTGCGTCATTCCCATTTTTTTTGCTGTAATATTTGCCATCTGGATGTGAAAAATAAAAACAACCGAAGACCGCGCTCTCGGTTGCTGATAAAGGCCGGAGAGGTCGAAGTGACATCAGGCACCTTATGTACACTATTTGAGCTTCAGTCCCGCGTCCGAGATTTTACCCCATCTCTGCCGTTATAGTCAAGTTTTGATTATACCATCTTCACTTCAATATCCACGCCTGACGGAAGATTCAGATCTGTCAGCGACTCCACTATCTTCTGAACAGGATTTACAATATCCACAAGGCGCTTGTGGACGCGCATCTCAAATTGCTCGCGGGATTTCGTATGCACGAATGGGGAGCGATTTACCGTATATTTACGAATCTCCGTCGGAAGCGGAATCGGCCCAACAACTTCTCCTCCCTGGCGTTTGATCGCCTCAATAATCTGCCGGACGGAGTTTTCTATAATTTTCGCGTCGTAGGCCTTTACCTTGATTCGAAGCACTTCTTTTGTTTCTTCTTTTTTTGCCATACCAATAAGTCCTATAGGACCTATAAGACCAATAAGTCCTATAGGTCCTATTTGTTTTGCGCTATTTCAAGATTTTCGTTATCACTCCCGCTCCTACGGTTTTTCCTCCTTCGCGAATCGCGAAACGCTGACGATCCTCAAGGGCAACCGGAGAGATGAGTTTTACCGTAACGTTTGCCGTATCTCCGGGCATGATCATCTCAATGCCCTCTCCGAGCGTTACTTCTCCGGTCACGTCCGTCGTGCGGAAATAGAACTGGGGCTTGTATCCTTTGAAGAAAGGAGTGTGGCGTCCGCCCTCCTCTTTGGAAAGCACATAGACCTCGGCCTCGAATTCGGTGTGCGGAGTAACGGACCCCGGCTTCGCGAGCACCTGGCCGCGTTCCACGTCCTCTTTTTTCGTTCCGCGGAGAAGAATTCCTACGTTGTCCCCGGCTTGCCCCTGATCCAGTATTTTTTGGAACATTTCAACGCCGGTTACCACGGTTTTTACCGTCGGACGAAGTCCGATTATCTCAACCTCTTCGTTTACTTTTATAACTCCGCGATCTATGCGGCCTGTTACCACAGTGCCCCGCCCTTCAATCGAGAAAATGTCCTCAATCGCCATCAAAAATGGTTTTTCGCGGTCGCGTATCGGCTCCGGAATATCGGAGTCGAGGGCCGCCACAAGATCAAGAATCGGCTTCGCGTCCGCGTCGTCCAGAGATTTCGACTCCAGGGCCTTCAAGGCCGATCCGCGTATGATCGGAATCGTGTCCCCCGGGAACTCATACTTATTCAGAAGCTCTCTTACTTCGGACTCAACAAGATCCACAAGCTCGGGATCATCCACCGTGTCCACCTTGTTCAAAAAGACGACGATGGCCGGAACCCCCACCTGGCGGGCGAGAAGAATGTGCTCTCTCGTCTGCGGCATGGGCCCGTCCGCGGCGGATACCACAAGGACCGCGCCGTCCATCTGGGCGGCTCCGGTGATCATATTTTTGATGTAGTCCGCATGCCCCGGCGCGTCAATATGAGCGTAGTGCCGTTTCTCCGATTCATACTCGGAGTGATGCAGGGCTATCGTGATCCCCCGCGCCCTTTCCTCGGGCGCGTTGTCTATCTGGTCCACACTCTCCTCCTTCGCAAGGCCCTTCATGTGGAGCACGTGGGTGATCGCGGCGGTAAGAGTCGTTTTTCCATGATCCACATGCCCGATGGTGCCGACGTTTACGTGCGGCTTCGAACGATTGAATTTTTCTTTTTCAGCCATATACCTTTGTCGATAAGTCCTATAGGTCCTATAGGTCTTATTTTGGTGTTTATGTTTTTCGACCTGTTATGCGAAATGCGTGCGTGTACTATTGTATCAAACCTCGACACGTTTAGCAACTTTTTATCTTCGTCTTCCCTCGGCAATCTCGACCGCGATATTTTTCGGAACCTCGGCGTAGTGGCCGAACTCCATGGTAAATGATCCCCTCCCCTGGGTCATGGAGCGAATGGTCGTCGAATATCCGAACATTTCGGAAAGAGGGATTTCCGCGTTAATGAGCCGGACGCTCTCCCTCTCTCCCATATCGAGGATTCTTCCCCGCTTCGCGCTTACGTCGCCTGTTACATCCCCGAGAAAGTTTTCAGGGACAATTATCTGTACCTTCATGACGGGCTCGAGAAGTATGGGGTTCGCGCGTCTTGTTGCCTCCTGAAAGGCCATGGAGCCCGCGATCTTGAACGCCATTTCCGAAGAGTCCACCTCGTGGAACGATCCATCGTAGAGTGTCGCCTCGATGTCTATCATTGGGTATCCCGCGACTACGCCCTTGTCCAGGGCTTCCTTTATGCCTTTTCCGACGGCGGGAATGTATTCCTGCGGAATGACTCCTCCCCTGATCTTATTTATAAACTCAAATCCAGTCCCATGCTCTTTCGGCTCCACCCGGATCCAGACATGGCCATACTGGCCGCGGCCTCCTGACTGCTTGATGTACTTACCTTCGGCCTCTGCCTTGCTTTTTATGGTTTCTTTGTACGCAACCTGCGGGCGTCCCACGTTTGCTTCCACGCTGAATTCGCGCTTCATCCTATCCACGAGAATTTCCAGATGAAGCTCTCCCATTCCGGAGATCACGGTCTCGCCGGTTTCCTGATTGCCTCCCACTTTGAATGTCGGATCTTCCTCGGAAAGGCGGTGGAGCGCGATGCTCATTTTTTCCTGGTCGGCTTTTGTCTTGGGCTCGACGCTTACGGATATGACCGGCTCCGGGAAGGAGATGCTCTCGAGAAGTATTGCGCGCTCGGGATCAGCAAGCGTGTCTCCGGTCGTCGTGTTTTTCAGCCCTACGATTGCCGCGATCTCTCCGGCATAGACCTCGTCCACATCCTCCCTTTGATTCGCGTGGAGGCGGACAATGCGCCCGACGCGCTCTTGGGAATTTTTGGAAGCGTTCAAAATGTAGCTCCCTTTTTTGATTATTCCCGAATACACGCGAAAAAAGGTGAGCGTTCCCACAAAAGGATCGGTAGCGATTTTGAAGGCGAGCGCGGAAAATGGCTCCTCGTCCAAGGGCTCGCGCGTTTCCTCTTTTTCGGTTTTCGGATTTTTGCCTTTTACCGGAGGCAGATCCGTCGGCCCGGGAAGATAATTTACCACCGCGTCAAGAAGGGTTTCCACCATGACTCCCCGGCCGTCTCCTCCCAAAACGGGAAACATTTTTTTCTCGAGCGTGCTTTTGCGGATCGCGCGCACAAGCTCTTCCTCGCCAATCTCTTCTCCTCGAAGGTACTTTTCCATAAGAGCGTCTTCGGATTCAACCGCTTTCTCGACCAGTTCCGCCCTCCATTTTTTCGCTTCTTTTTTCAGCTCTTCCGGAATGTCTTCCTCCACGAGTTCCTTGTCGCTGTAATTTTTATAGGTGTACGCCTTCATCTTCACGAGATCCACGACCCCCCGGATTTCTTTTTCAAAACCCACCGGAATCTGGATTGGTATCGCGTGAGGGCTTAGCCGCTCGCGGATTGAGTTCAAACTTTTCCAGAAATCCCCTCCGGTCTGGTTTATCTTGTTTATGAAACAAATCCTCGGCACTCCGAATCCATCCGCCTGATGCCAGACGGTTTCGGACTGCGGCTCCACTCCCATCTTGCCGTCAAAGAGAACGACGGCGCCGTCGAGGACGCGAAGCGATCTCTGCACCTCGACGGTAAAATCAATGTGGCCCGGAGTATCAATGATATTTACGCGATGAGTTCCGCTCGAATCATAATGTTTGGGTTTCCAGAAGCAGGTGGTCGCGGCCGAGGTGATTGTGATCCCGCGCTCCCGCTCCTGCTCCATCCAGTCCATCTGGGTATTTCCATCGTGAACCGCGCCGATTTTATGCGTGTGTCCGGTCAAATACAAAATACCCTCGGTTGTCGTGGTTTTTCCCGCGTCTATGTGCGCGATAATACCGATATTCCGGACTTTTTCTATGGGGTATTCTCGGGGCATACAAAAATCCTATAGGACCAATTGGACTTATAGGTCTTATAGGACCTATCTGCGGAGGAAGGAGGCGAATGCGCGGTTTGCTTCAGCCACGCGATGGGTATCCTGTTTTTTCTTGATCGCCTCTCCTTCGTTTTTCGAAGCCGCGATGATCTCATCTGCCAGACGCGCCTTCATGGGCTTTCCTTTCTTTCCGCGCGCCGCCCGTATGATCCAATGGGACGCGAGATAAAATTTTCTCTCCGCGCGGACTTCCACCGGAATCTGGTAGTTCGCCCCTCCGACCCTTCGGGAAGCGACCTCCACCGCGGGCGAGATATTTTCTATCGCTTTCTCGAAAATACTCACCGGATCTTGCTTGGTTTTTTCCGCTATCTCTTCCAGCGCGCCATAGAAGACCTTTTCCGCCGTGATCTTCTTTCCCTCTTTCATGAGATAGTTGATAAATCTGCCTATATCAACCCGGCCGTGCTTGTAGTCCGGCTTCCGCTCTTGTTTTTTGTATTTTCCTCCTTTACGCATAATTTTTTGTCCAATGCGAACAATGCGAATCGTATACGAACAACACGAACCCTACCTTTCGTCTTCGCGTTGTTCGTATAATATTCGTGTCATTCGTGTTGGACTACTCTTTTTCTTTTGGTTTTTTTGTTCCGTATTTCGAACGGCCTTGCTTTCTCGGCCCCACTCCCTGGGTATCAAGCACTCCCCGGATTACGTGATACCGCACTCCCGGAAGATCTTTTACTCTTCCGCCCCGGATTACGACCACGGAGTGTTCCTGAAGATTATGTCCCTCTCCCGGAATATAGGCGGTTACCTCCATGCCGTTCGTGAGGCGCACTCTCGCGACTTTTCGGAGAGCGGAGTTTGGTTTTTTCGGGGTTGTCGTAAAAACCTTCACGCAGACCCCCCGCTTAAAAGGCGACGGGGAATTAACGGGCCTATTTTGCAGATAATTAAAATACCGCCGAAGCGCCGGAGTTTTTTCTTTGTTTACCGCCTTCTTGCGGGCTTTTTTCAGAAGTTGGTTTATCGTTGGCATAATTATGATACCAATATACGAATTGTACTAATGATACGAATATTACGAATGAATACATTTATTCGTATCCATTCGTATCATTCGCATGCATTTGTATATTGGTATCGCATTTCTAACACAAAACGTTTTTAAGAATAACAGAAATATTTTCTTTGTCAACAAAATAGGCCCTTTTCAGAGCCCATTTTTGTTCCCTGCTCATTCCTTGCTTCCTTATTCATTTCATTGCGTTGTTTTTGTTTGCGGGGTCTTTGAAAACTTGGAAAGAAGATCCTGAAGTTGCTGTTGCAGCGCGGTTATTTGTGCCTGCAATTTTGCCCTGACCTCGACTTCGCCTCCGGACTGAAGAGCTTGAGGAAGTTCATTTAATTTTGCCCGAGTTCCCGGGCCCACGTCTCCATATCCCGGATCACCTGGCTTCGCGATTCCGTGTTTTTCTTGAAACCTCTCCACGGCTTTTCTGGTAAGCGCGCCATAATATCCCGTCACAAGGCCTTCGGAATATACATCCTTGTCGGTCGCAAGAATTTCTTGAAGTTTTCTCACATCCTCATCCTGCATTCCTAGAACAATTCTTTTTGCGAATGTGTGCCCTATCGGTACTTGAATTGCGGAGGGCGTTGTAACGAGAATAGGTGTCGTTGCAACAACAGTCGAGCCGAGTATTTCATTAAGTTTTGCTTGAGTTTTTGGGCCGACTGATCCATGGCCCGCCACGCCGGGTGTCGCGATTCCGTATTTTTCCTGAAACTTCTCCACGGCTTTTTTCGTCATTCCTCCATAATATCCCGTCACAAGCCCACTTGGATATATCTCCTTATCTCGAGCAAGCAACTCTTGGAGTTTTTTCACGTCTTCATTTTCGTTTCCGATTTTCAAATACGCGCGAAACTGAAATCCCGAAATTCTGGATGGCGCTCCCGCGCTGGGCGCCGGAGTAGGCGTCTTTGTCGGTATTACAGATGTTGGCGCCGAGACGCCGCTTCCTTCCAACGTAATGGAGTTAGAGATAGCACCCGTTGTATTTCCTGCCACGTCTCGAAACTTTGCATACACTGTTTTCACGCCGTCCCCGAAAGTAAGCTCCCAGGCAATTTCTTTATTAAAAGTTTTCCACGAGGCGCCCTGAAAATTTGAAGTATTTGAAAGCAGCATCTGCACCGCGTCAGTTCCGGAGAGCGAAAGGGTTACTTTTATGGACGAGGTTTTCTCTTGTCCTGTGTTTATAAGAATTGAAATATTTGTTGGCGGCGTTTGGTCCCCGGAGGTAAATGAAGAACCGCCTATGCTTCCCCCTCCTCCCACCTTTTTTGCTCCATTTGAGGAGGAAGATTGGGAAGATTCGTTCGGTGTAGCGTCGCGCGCGGTGATTTGATAATACACCGTCGCTCCCAACCCCGAGCTGTCATCCGTATAGGAGGTCGTTCCGGAGGCAACGGTTGCGATGACCTGAAAGCTGCTTCCCCCATCCGAACTTCTCCAAACGCGATAGTCAGAAAGGTCCGTAAGAGCGGATGTGTCCGAATTTGTCGTAACCGCGTTCCATGTTACCGAAATGTTTAACGCGCTTCCCGCGGCGCTTACTCCTCCCGGAGCCGCTGGAGCAAGGGAGTCCCCGCCCTCACCCGGGCCGCCGCCAGCAAACGCCGTAAGCGCTATTCCAAACCATAACACTCCTATTGCTTGTGTGATTTTCTTTATCATTTTTATATGCAAGTTCTAAAAATGCGTTGTGAGGGCTTTTAACCTGACGCGTGAGACATTTGAAAGGTCTTCGCTTGGGTTTGTAACAAGCGAGCTTGTGGAGCTTAGGTATTCAACCGTGGTTAACATAACGTCATAGTCCTTAATGGTTTCTGACCAGAGAGTTACCTTTGTTCCGTCTGCCTTTGTTTTTGTTGTGATGCCTGTTGCGGCAAGCGTTGAGGTGGTTTGAGTAAACTCAAGTGTTACAGGAGAGGTAAATGATGAAATTTTATTTCCTGAACTATCTGTCGCCGTAAAGTCAAATCCTTTTCCCACCGGCTTTACGCCTGATGTCTGCTGAAGCGCGTTTGTTTCCTGGATGGTAACGGTTCCGGCTGACGTGTCGGTACCGAACGCGCTCGGAGGAATCGTTACTTTGATTCCATTCGTAGAATCCACGCATTCTCCTCCTTGGGATGGCGTGATACGGCACACCTTTGGAGCCGAGAGTGAGACCGCGGTCGTGAGGTTAATGTTTATGTTGCTTGCGGAACTTCCACTTATCGCAATTGGCGAACTGTATTCTGTCTCCGCATATCCGTCAGAGACCGCGTACACCCTCCATGTTCCGTTTGTTATCGCAAGAGTATAGGTTCCGTCTGATCCGATTTGCGCGCTCGCGAATCCGCTCCCTTTCGCGCGCACGAACCCTTTGGATGCCGCAGAGCCATTTATTGACACTGTTCCGCTTATCGCAAGAGTTGCCTGGGTTACCACCGCGTTTACCGTGGTCGAGGCCGTAATGGTCTGTTGTGTTGGAGTCGCGAGGTAGCCGGGTTTTTGCGCGAGAACCTTATAGGTGCCGAGCGGAACCTTCAAGGAATAGGTGCTTGTGCTATTTGTCTGGGTGCTGAGGAAAATGCCGGTTGATGGGTCAGTAAATTGAATGAGCGTATCAGTAAGTTCATTTCCAGCCAGCACGCTACCCGTATACACATTGCCCGTGATAGTGGCGAGTGTTGGAATAGTCACCTTGATCGCTTCAACGCCATTTACCGTAATCTGGGCCGTTCCGGTTGCGAAAACCGTATCGCCGCTGTCTGAATCAATACTTGATACCCCAAGAACCTGTCCCTTTAACGAGGCGCGTACGCGGTAGGTTCCGCTTGGCAAACTTATAGAACCAGACGCGGCGCTTGAAATCCGAAGATAATTTCCCACGTCATTCGTAAAGTCATAGAAGTCAACAAAGAGCTCATCTACGCTTACCGCGTTACCATTAGAATACTTAGCGTTCACCACGATGACACTCGGGTTTCCTACTACGATATCGTTGCCGGTTGCGCTTCCTGCCGATATATCCACGCCCGTAAGTTGTCGTAATTTTCCAATCTTTGGATCAAACGCATCAATAGTGTAGCTCGCATTTGCGGGAACTTTTATGGTGTATGCTCCGCTCTGGTCAGTCACGCTGTTATTTCCGCCGCTCGAGCTCTCAACTCGCACAAACACACCGCTTACTTTAGTGTCACCAGAGCCGCAGGTTGTCGAATTTCCGGAGGCGTGATCATCCCGGCAGACCGTCCCGCTTATGCTGTTGAATGTTGTGTTCGTGCTTGGCGAGAAGTTTAAGTTCGAAATGTCCGAGCCCGACACTACTTGGGTTACCGTGGGCAAATCTCCAAATCCGGGAACAAACGCGCCAACTTTCCATGTTCCATTTTTTACGTAGAGCGTGTACGAACCGTCTGATCCTGTGGGAGCGGACGTCTGCCCTCCGGGACCAAGGCACGAATTTGCGGACACGGAGGGGTCGCAGTAGGCGAATACTCCCGCGTATTGTACTGGATTATTGCTTTGGTCAAGCACCTTCCCGCTTATGGTTCTTTCCGGCTTGATGAGTTTTATGCTGACTGATATCGCAGACCTTCCGTCAACCACAAGGGAACCGTCGCTTGTTACCTGCACTGCTATTTCTCCGGACGGGGGAAGTCCTTGCGCAAACGCTCCCATTTGGTACACTCCAGCTCCCACGTTTAAGGAGAACGCTCCGGAAGCGTCAGTTGTGCCGTGCGTGCCGAACCCTCCCATTGGAGAGAAGGCAAAGACCTCGGCTCCCACAATGGCCTTTGCCGATGCGTCTTTTACGGTTCCGGTAATTCTTTGATTTGCCGCGCTTAGCGTAAACTGAATGATTCCATCATTATTCGCGATGCCGGATGACTCCGTTACCGTGTTTCCTGAAACGACAACTTGCACCGGCGGTTGCATTACAAAATCACCTACTGGTGGCTTCCCCTCAAAGAATCCTCCTCTTGGCATCTGGGGTCCCACGCCTACGAACCATGTGCCATCCGAAAGCCGTAATATGACGTCCTGCGAAGATCCGGTGGTGCTTGTCGCCTTTACCACAAATTTATCCAAGCTATTCGCGAATACATCTACGTTTTTATTTGCCGGACCCGCAAACCGTATGGTTGCCGTAGCAAACGAGGCGGTAGAGGTAAGGGTAATAGTCATCGTGCTTGTGGTGTTTCCTGAAAGTCGAACCGGGGTTGGCATTGAGCGGCCAAGATAATCTATGGAGGTGTTAAGTGTAATAATGGGGTCAGTGAAGACCATGTAATCTCCTTCCACAAGCCCTGTGAATGTTGTGGTTGAGATGCCCCCAGCAAAAGCAGACGACACCGCGTCTCGCGGTCCGGACATTGGGGAGAAGAGAGTCACCGTGCTTGTTCCGCTTGTGGCTCCGGATGCGGACAGATTCACAATAAGCGCGTTCGTTCCTCCCGCGCCAAGATAAAACGCTTTCGATGTAAGGGACTCCAACACGGTCGTGCCGTCCATTATTTTAATGTCAACTGTGTATCCGCCAGAGGAAGCGTCTTTTGGAATTGAAGAGTTTATGATTCCTTTGATGTCAAAATGGAGAAAGTCATGAGTATCGCCTCCGCACCCTATCGCGTTTCCCGATCCGCATCGCGTGCTTGAGGAAAGGGTAATGGTAACGGTTCGAGCAGACGCGCTTACGGCAAGCGTGGGAGCTAAGGTTCCAGGGCCCGGTCCGTTCGCGTCGCCTGCCATGGGGTCCCTTCCGTCAAAGGCCGCGCTTGTCACATCAAATCCTGATGGAAATGTGAGGACGATTTTTCCGCTCTGGCTGCTTATTTTTACCTGTTTAGAGATTGGCATATCAACGAAATACAGCGTGGTTGCGCCAACTTGAGGAGAGAGGGGACGAACCTCTATTTGCGGGACAAAGCTAAAACTGGAACTCGAAAAATTTGTCGCAAAATCTCCTCCTGCGCCAGGGCCTCCGGGACCGATGAATCCGCCTGTGCTCAAGAGGGATTGAACCGTTCCTACTGACGAGCTTGCCGAAACGCTAATTATGTTTCCCGCAAGGTCATACACGTTCGCCACGGTTACGTTGAATGTCGCCCCTGAAGTTAAGCTTAGATTTTCGAGCGTTACTGTTCTTCCCGCGGCCTCATAAAACGCCGTATTTCCCGCGTTTGTGGAAAGAGTTGAGGAAACACCATTGATTAGGAGAGTGTAGTTCCCCAGGGTTTCTGCCTCGGTTTCCTTTACCGATTCGTTAAACGTAATGGAAAGATTTCTTTGGTCCGCGTTCGCGAAAAGAACTTGGGGACCCGTTGTGTCCGCGCTTCCCGTGGTAAAACTAAACTCATAAAGGTTATTTGATGTTCCGTCATTGTCCGTAAGGCAAAGTCCTGAAATGTTTGCCACGCAAGGAATGCTTCCGGTCGCGTTTATTGATACTGTATATTGCGAGTTTGTTTGGAATACGTTGTTTGCGAATAAGATTATTTCTCCTGTCATGGGGTCAAACGTCACCCTTCCCGCCACTTCATTTGCTCCTTTTTTCAATTTTACCGAGGATGAACTAATTGTGCTTGGGTCCAACCGGTCATCGGTCATCACATGAATGTCGATTGCGCTTACGCTTACTCCCGTTGAATCGTTGGGAATTTTTCCAGCCACTTGAGGACCGGATGTGTCAGAGCTTGCTCCGGTTGAAAACTGAATCGTTTCTGTTTGTAAAGAACGTCCGCTTGCATCCTGCAAACCGGAAAAGGTGAGCACATACGTACTATTGGCGGCAAGTGTTGTCGCGGCTGGAATTGTTCCAATAATCGCGTTCGAGGTATATCTCTCCTCCGAAGAAGCTGTTGTTACCGAACTCAATGTAACTGCCGCTCCCCCTGAGAGCGCAAGGGTTACATTTGAGGTAGTAACAGTGCTTGTCGCGAGATTCCCAGAATACGCGGCAATGATCTTTTTAATGTTTCTTGGAATATTTACCGATCCCTTAAATGGAATTGACCCTTGAAACATTACGGGCGCGCTTGTAAAGGTAAGAGTTGCCCCCGCGCCTGATGGAGTAAAGGTAATCTGGTAGGTGCCGCTTCCGTTTCCATTATTCATTACCGGTTGATTTAAGGCGTTTGAGGCAAGGTCGCGCACCGCTGTTGATGTTGAAGAATTTGTGCTGTCTCCCAAAATTCTAAATGTATAGATCACAGAGGAGCTAAGCGCTCCGCTAAGCGTGCATTTCCCAGGAGGGCTTCCCGGTGTTGGAAAATTTGAATAGCTCACGATCGCGCAGAGGCTTGCTCCGACTCCTCCGGCGAGGAGTTTCACGGTCGAGGTTGATACGGTTGATTGATCTAGGGACTCGCTAAAATCAAATCCGATAAAACTTAAATTGGTCGGTACTGTTTCTCCCGCAAAACCGCTTGGAAAAGAACCTCTTACCTGCGGCGCTCCAGAGTCGCTCTGTCCCGGCCCTCCGAATGGAAATTCTTTCGCCGATGCGGAATTTTGAGGTTGCGGGGCAGTTCGAAGAACAAAGTCCGAATTGTTATTGTTTGAATCCCGAGAATTTCCCTTAAACTCT
>JAUYPG010000028.1 GCA_030695805.1 Nanobdellota archaeon | reverse complement strand
ATAACATGAACACAGAGAAAAAAAAGGAAGCAGGATTTTCACTTGTGGAGCTCCTCATCTATATCGCGATTTTTGCGACAAGCTCGACATTTCTCATCGCGATTTTAACTTCGGTTACGAGAATTCAGATGCGGCAGGGATCGGTGAACACGGTAAACAGGCAGATACGTTTTGTAACGGAGGTCATCGAGAGAAAGGTGGGAGAGTCAAGCGCGATTGACATGGCGCTCGGGGAATCCATATCGGAGATTCGCTTGCGGATGCCCGCCGTGGCAGATGACCCGACGCGGATATATCTTGAGGGCGGCAGAATCTTTCTGGGGGAAGGCGCGAAGAGCCCCATCGCGATCACGGACGCGAGCGTTGTAGTGGATAATTTTAGGGCGGCCAGATTGGAAAATCCGGGAGGAAGGGCGATAGTCCAGACCGTTCTTGCCTTGAGCTTTAATACGGAAAACCCAAAGGCAAAATTCGCGAGAGTCATCGAGTTGGCGATGACGAGAATATCGGCGGCGAACTTCGATTCCGATCTCGTGCCGACGGGTTCGGGACTGAACCTCGGCACGGAGACATCGAGATGGCGGGATGGATATTTTTCCGGCGCTGTGGGGATCGGCGTGAATCCGGGAGCAGGCCTGAAGTTAAGCGTCGGAGGGAACGCCGAGATTACCGGAGCCGGAAACGGGCTCTTCCTGCGTTCCCCTGACGGAACCTGTTATAAGTTGAAGGTGGCAAACGGCGGAGGCGTCATAACCGGATCATGTTTATGATTAGTTTCAGCGTTAGCACTTGACACTATAGAGTGCTAATCCTATACTTTTTCTATGTTGGGAGAACGAACACGGCTTATCTTGGAAGCAAGCATCCGCGATTTCATAGAAACCGGCCATCCGATAACGTCGGCGGGCCTCTACCGTAAGCACGATTTCGGCATCAAACCGGCGATGATCCGGTGGGAACTTCATGATCTCGCGGGAAAAGAATTTTTTGAACAGCCGCATCCTTCGGGGGGAAGGACGCCGTCGGACAAGGCATACAGATTTTTTGTGGAAGAGCTCCTGAATGAAATCGAACACGATATTCGGGAAGAAAAAAAAGCGCGGCATCTTGCCGAAATGCTTTTTCAAGGGCGCCGGAAAGAATTTATAAGCGAATTCGCCGAAGCCCTGGGTCTTTTGGGAATTTGCTATGACATGGATTCCGAAGAAAGCCATGAGAGCGGACTCGCGGAACTGATGAGGGGGATAGATACAAACGAGAGGGAGCACCTGTTGGGAGTCGCGGAGGATTTCGAGATGATACCGAAACGAATGAGGAGGCGGGCGTTTCGGTGGGGGGATGAGCCGCGCGAGCCGGAAGTGTTCATCGGAAAAAGCCCTGTCACGGAAAGTTCGCATCTTTCGGTCATCGTGGGAAGGGTGGGAGGCGGCAATCTGCTTCTTGTGGCCGTGGGACCAAAGCGGATGGACTATGAAAGGTCTATACATTTTATAAAACGCCTTATGGCGGACTCTGAAGCATGACGGAAGATCAAAACAATGGGAAAGAGGAGCTGGAAGGGGCGAGAAAAGAGCGGGATGAATATCTGGATGGGTGGAAGAGGGCGAAAGCGGACTTCATTAATTATAAAAAAGAAGAAGAAGAACGCCTGCGGAAAACACTCGATTTCCAGAGGATGATGTTCGCGGAAGAGCTCATCCGGATGCTGGAAAATTTTCAGTTGGGGCTGAAAGCATGGAAAGGGACTCCGCCTGAAAAGACCGGAATGGAACTCATCAGGAATCAGCTTCAGGATATGCTGAAACGGTATGGGGTGGAGTCCATGAAGGTCGGAATCGGAACACCTTTCAATCCGGCAACGAGTGAGTGCGTCGAGATGGTGGAGGGGCATGAGGGCGAGTCCGGGAATGTCGTCGAGGAAGCGGAAAACGGATACATGATGAATGGAAAGGTCATAAAACCGGCAAAAGTAAAAGTAGCGAAATAAAATCACAAATTCCAAATCACAAACCACAAACAATATCAAATATCAAACATCAAAACGTGAAAAACAAACGGTTTTGAATTTTGGTCATTAGTATTTTGAATTTGTTTGTAATTTGGTGCTTGTAATTTGGAATTTATATATTGTATGTCAAAAATATTAGGAATAGACCTCGGAACAACGAACTCCGCGATGGCGATTGTGGAGGGCGGAGAGCCGCGCATCATAGAAAACGCGGAAGGAAATCGCACAACGCCTTCCGTTGTAGCGATGTCAAAGGGCAAGGAGCGCATTGTGGGGCTGGTCGCCAAGCGTCAGTCCGTGGTAAATCCGAAGGATACGCTTTTTTCCATAAAGCGTCTGATCGGTTTGCGTTATGACGACGAGCATATAAAAAAGGATAAGGAGTGGCTTCCGTATGAAATAAAGAAATCAGGAAAAGGAGGAGTGGAAATAAAGATGGGAGATCGTTGGTATACGCCTGAGGAAATTTCCGCAATGGTGCTTCAAAAATTAAAGAGCGACGCGGAGTCGCGTCTGGGAGAAAAAATCGAAGAAGCGGTCATCACCGTACCCGCCTACTTTGATGACAGTCAACGGCAGGCGACAAAGCAGGCCGGAGAAATCGCGGGATTGAAGGTGCGGAGAATTATCAATGAGCCCACCGCGGCCGCGCTCGCCTACGGACTGAACAAGGAGAAGAATGAAAAAATTGTGGTCTATGACTTTGGAGGAGGCACCTTCGATATCTCCGTGCTCGAAGTAGGAGACGACACGGTAGAGGTAAAGGCAACCGGCGGAGACACCCATCTGGGAGGAGACGACTTTGATCATAGGATTCTGAACCATCTGGTCGAGGAGTATAAAAAAACCGAAGGAATGGACCTGTCGAAAGACGCGCTCGCGCTCCAGCGCCTGAAAGAGGCGGCAGAACGGGCGAAGCTCGAACTATCGAGCTCTCTTGAAACGGAAATAAATCTCCCGTACGTTACCTCCGACGCCTCCGGCCCCAAGCATTTTGTAATGAAGTTGACGAGGGCGAAACTAGAAGGGCTCGTGGACGACCTCATAAAAAAATCCATAGCGCTTGTGAAGGAAACAGTTACGGAGAAGGCCCCGAAAGGCGCGGGAATGAAACTGGAAGACATTGACGAGATAATTCTGGTCGGCGGCCAGACGCGCATGCCGAAAATTCAGGAAGAGGTGAAAAAACTTTTCGGAAAAGAGCCGCATAAGGACATAAATCCGGACGAGGTGGTGGCAATAGGCGCCGCGATCCAAGCAGGAATCTTTCAGGGGGATGTAAAAGACGTCTTGCTGCTGGATGTAACGCCGCTTACGCTCTCCATAGAGACATTGGGAAGCGTATCAACCTCCATGATTCCAAAGAACACAACAGTTCCTACGGCAAAAAGCCAGGTCTTCTCAACTGCCGCGGACAGCCAGCCATCGGTGGAAATCCACGTGCTTCAAGGAGAGCGTCCAATGGCGTCCGATAACAAGACCCTGGCGCAGTTTATTTTGGACGGAATTCCGCCGGCTCCGCGCGGCGTGCCGCAGGTAGAAGTAACCTTTGATATTGACGCGAATGGAATCTTAAAGGTCTCCGCCAAAGACAAGGGCACCGGCAAAGAGCAGTCGGTGCGAATCGAGGCGGCAACAAGTTTAAGCAAGGATGAGGTGGAGCGCCTGAAAAAAGAAGCGGAAACGCACGCGGCGGAAGACGCGATAAAGAAAGAACTTATTGAGGCAAGGAACGAAGCCGAGTCCGCGGTGTACGCGGCCGAAAAAATGATCCGGGAGCACGGAGAAAAAATAGAGGCCTCGCAAAAATCTGTAATTGAAGAAAACATAAAGAAAGTGGAGGAGGTAAAGGGTAAGGATGATAAGGAGGAGATAAAAAAGGCCGCGCGCGAGCTTATCGAGGCAACGCAGAAAGCCGGAGAAAAATTGTATAATGCGGAAGAGGAGAACAAAGGAAAGGATGAAGGCGCGAACTCACAGGAAGTAAAAGAAGAAAAACATGATGGAGAACCCGGAAACGAAATCTAAGACAGGGAGTATTATTGAGGCCGCAAAGATCGCATCTTTGGGGCTCCTCGGCGTGGCCGCCTCTCTCGCCATGGTTGGTTACGCGGAAAAGTTTTTTGCGTCCGGCGCGTCCGGATACGCGGGGCTGGCGCTTCTTTTCGCCGGGCTTTTCCTCATGGTAGTCGGTCTTGAAACGCTTTTCACGCGACATGTCGGAGCGCTTTTTTTCGTCGCGTGTTTGCAGGCCGCCTCTCCGCTCGCGCTTTTTATGGAAGAATTGAACACGCCGGGACAAGGGAGGATGCTCGTGCTTCTCGGCGCGGGAGCCCTGCTTTTTTTTCAGGCGATCGGAATGAAACGGGGTCGGGACGTTCTTGAAAACAGCATAAAGATAGGGGTGTTTCAGACGGCAAAGGCGGCGCTTCCGAAGGTAATGACAGGAATCCTTATATTCGCTTCTCTTCTTTTTTATGTTTCCTATTTCGTAAGGGGAGGATGGACCGACACCATAGGAAAACGTCTAAGCGACGGCCTTTGGAAGGGAGCCGAACCTCTCCTTAAAATCTGGATTGAAGACGCGCGAATGGATATGACCGTGGATGAATTTTTGAGGGCGGCGACGGAAGCGCAAATCCGCAAATTAAAAACAATGTCCGCGAGAGAGGAAGTTGTTGAATTCAATCTTGATCTTCTCGCCGCCGAAGAGCGGGAAGAGCGGACACGGGAAATCGTGGAAAAGTTGAGGGGCGAACTCGAGCGCGTGGCAGGGCCTCTTCGTGGAGAAGAAAAAGCGGGAGACGCGTTTTATCAAATGCTGAAAAAACAATTTAAAGAGACCGGGCTCGGGTCGCCGGAGTTCGGGCCCTTCGCGGGAGGAGTCATCGCGCTTCTTGTTTTCGGATTCTTAAAATCGTTCGCCTTCCTTATCGTTTGGATCGCGGAGATGGGAGTATTTTTGATGTTCCAGCTTCTGCTCGCGGCAGGATTCGCGAAAGTGCGTTTTGAGAGCGCGAACCGTGAACGTATCGAACTCTGATTTTTCGTATGGACTATTATGAAATTTTGGGCGTTTCAAAAAACGCCTCTGAAGAAGAAATAAAAAAATCCTATCGCGGCCTCGCTCACAAGTATCATCCTGACAAAAAAGGAGGAGACGAAAAAAAATTTAAGGAGGTAAACGAGGCCTATCAGGTCCTAAAGGACAAGGACAAGCGGGCGGGGTATGATAGGTTCGGAAAAGCGTTCGAGAGAGGAGCCCCTGGAGGCGGGGCTGGTTTTGAATGGAACGTCGGGAGAGAGGGGGTTGATCTCGGAGATATGTTTGAAGGGATATTCGGCGGCTTCGGATTCGGAGGAGCCGGGGGCGCGCGTGTGAGGCATACGCGCGGAAATGATATACAGATAATTCAGGAATTGACGCTCGAGGAGGTATTTCAAGGGGCGGAAAGGAAAATACATTTTCAGACATACGTGCAATGTAGGGTGTGTAATGGCGCGGGTCACGCGAAAAGCGTGGAGCTTATTGCCTGCAAAACGTGCGGAGGCAAGGGCCGGGTTCGTGAAGAACAAAACAGTTTTTTTGGAAATGTCGTCCGGATGAGAAGTTGCTCGGCATGTCAGGGCGTGGGGAAGGTCCCGAAAGAGAGGTGCGCGGAGTGCCGGGGAGAGGGCAGGGTGCGGGATACAAAACGCGTAGAGGTACACATTCCCGCCGGAGTGGAAGATGGCGAGGCGCTGAAGGTGGGAGGCGCGGGGGAGGCCGGGGCAGAGGGGGGTGGAAGCGGGGATCTTTATGTTCTCGTGCGTGTGAAGCTCCACGCGGTATTCGCTCGGGAAGGAGCGAATCTCACGAAAGAGGAGGAGGTTTCAGTGGGGGATATTCTCTTGGGAAAAAAATTGGAAATTCGGGGCATCGGAGGAGAAACATTTTCCATACGGATTCCCGAAGGATTCGATGTGCGGAAAAAATTGAAAGTCGCGGGTCGCGGCATGCCGCGGCTAAACGTCCCGTCAAGGAGGGGAGATATGTACATATCCCTGAGAATGAAATTCCCGAAACATATTTCCAAAAAAGCGAAAGAACTCCTCGAAGAACTAGAGTGATATCGGATATCACGATATCGTGATATCCGATATCCAGATATT
>JAUYPG010000020.1 GCA_030695805.1 Nanobdellota archaeon | reverse complement strand
TTCAAAAAGATTTTCGGGCGCTAAGGCGTTCTGCCGCGCCGCAAGAATCGCTTGAGGCGTGGGAACGCCTTTTTTGTTTAAAGGGATTAGGAGAAACACCGGCACTTGATTCTTTCCCCGGGTTTGGCGCGCGAAAAATTTTCAAAGGGCGCGTTGTGCCGCTCAAAGAAAATATCGGTAAATCAAAAGGATATAGAGTCATTTTTGAAATGGTTGATGAAAATCATTGTATCGTTTTAGTTTTTTCCAGACACGGCATATACCGCAATGAAGCAGAGCTCATTGCATTAATAAAAGAACGCCTTAATTAGAAATCCCTGCCTACCGGCAGGCAGGCCTCTCCGCAAAACCAAATTCCTTACATCCCTTATTCGCGCGCGTGCCCGCCGAAGCTCGTAGCGATAGCGAAGATGCGAAGGAGGGAATAAGGGATGTAAGGAAATAGGTGTCAAGTTTATTAACACCCTATGTTTGCATTTTATACATAGGTTATGTACAATTTAGATATGAGTATTAAATACGCGTCATTTATAAAGTCTCTTCGAACAAAGAGGGGGTTTTCGCAGGTGATAGTGGCCGAGAAACTCGGTCTTTTGCGGCAAACATATATGGCCGTGGAACGTGGAACGCGAGAAATGACCCTACGAGAAGCAAAGAAACTCTGCGAATTGTATAACATTTCCATTGAGGAACTTTCAAAGGAGACGGCTCCGCAGTATGAAAAATATAAACAGATGATTCTTGCGTACCTCAAGTCCTCTATATCAACAGATGGGAAAATACCAAAAACAAAGCTTGCGAAACTTCTCTACCTAGCCGATTTTGCTTGGTATTACGAGAAACTTAAAAGTATGAGCGGGATGCAATATTTGCGTCGCGCATACGGGCCAGTGCCTGACCCATATTTTCGCGCTCTCGATGAGCTGGAGGAAGATGGCAAGATAACAATGAACCGCAAAGGGGACGCGATGCTTGTTTCTATTGGAGCAGGGGCAAGTCGTCAGAAATTCGATCTCTTAGAAAAAGAAGAGGTTGAACTAATAAAAAAAATCTCTGCAAAATGGAGGGACAAGCGAACGCAAGAAATCGTCGGTTTTACGCACGAACAACTTCCATACAAACTATGTGCGCCAGACGAAGTTATTCCCTACGAACTAATCACGCAGGAGGACCCAGAACATGTCTACTAGTTATGCGGTGGTGGTAGAGAAATTTGCCGAGCGACACTTTATCTCTAAGTTTAAGAAAAAGTATAAAAGGGCTTGGGATGTAACATGGAACGCAATACATGAGGAGTTTAAGCGCATTGATACGCTTATTGGAGAAACTAATATTGCGGAAACTATTACCGATCAAGGAGGCATAAAAATCTGTAAAACAGAGTTTCGTGTTCACGGCACGCAACAATCTCGGCATGGTTCAGGCAATAGATGTATTGTCGCTATTCACAAAGACACAAACAAAGTTTGTGTCTTGCTTGTTTATCATAAAAATAATTTGAGTGGTAGTAACGAAACTACAAGTTGGAAAAATTTGGTTAAAGAAAATTATCCAGAATACTCCAAGATATTATAGAAAGATTACGGACCTGGCGTCGCCGAAGCTATGCCAAGGTGCGCGGGCAAGCAAAAAATTTTTAGATTGCCTGCCCGCAAAATCAATTTCCTTACATCCCTTATTCGAGCGAATTAGAGATGTAAGGAAAGTGGGGGCGGGAAAAGACATCACGGAGCTTTTGGTTGTCTTTTTGAAGGAGAATGGTATCATAAAATCATGAGGAAGATTTCGAAGAGAACTAAAAAAGAAGTGGAGGTGCGGACGCTCTATGGGGCGCACCGATGTGTTTTGGAGCCGGATAAGGAGGGGTTTGTGGTTAATGTTCCCGGGCTTCGCGGTGTTGCGACATGGGGGAAAAGTATCTCGCACGCGAGGGCGATGGCGCGAGAGGCAATCGAGCTTTGCATAGAGTGTACCGCCGAGAAAAGATGATGAGTACTATTTTGAAGCAGGCAGGAATATCAATGGAAAAATTTTTGGAATTGTTGAGAAAGTAATGTATGGATTCTGTAGAAATACGAAAGAGGTTTTTGGAATTTTTCAGAAAGCGGGGGCATGTGGTAGTGCCTTCGTCTTCACTTGTGCCGGATGATCCCTCGGTCCTCCTGACAACCGCGGGGATGCAGCAGTTCAAAAAGTATTACACCGGAGAACTGGACGCGAAAAAGGACTTTATCCTGCCGGATGGCCTGCCCGCGATTGGAACGGTATCAATTCAAAAGAGTTTTCGGACTTCTGATATTGATGAGGTTGGCGACGCGAGCCATCTTACTTTTTTCGAAATGATGGGAAATTTTAGTTTTGGCGGTTATTTCAAGAAAGAGGCGATTACCTGGGCGCATGAGTTTATTACGGAAGAGATGAAACTTCCGATTTCATACGTCACTGTGTTTCAGGGTTCGGATGTGGTTCCAAAAGATGAGGAATCAAAGAAGATTTGGCGAAAGTTGGGCGTTTCGGATATTCGCGAGGAGGGAATGGATGACGTGTTCTGGGGCCCCACGGGAAGTTCCGGTCCATGCGGACCGACTACGGAGATTTACTGCAAAAATGGCGCGGGGCAGGACATCGAGGTCTGGAATATAGTTTTTAATGAATTTTTTTGCACGGGCTCGCGCGAGGAACTCCTTGCGGGCAAGGCCGAGCTAAAGCCCTTGCCTTCAAAAGGCATAGATACCGGCATGGGGCTTGAGCGGCTCGCCATGTGTTTGCAGGGGACGAAGACCATTTTTGAGACGGACTTGTTTCAGAAGCCACTTGGCTCTCTATTTCAGAAAGGCGATCTGGTAAGTGCGCGCATTGTTGCCGACCATCTGCGGGCCGCGACATTTTTGCTTGCCGATGGGGTGCGCCCGTCAAATAAAGACGCCGGATATATTCTTCGCCGCCTTATTCGACGCATGCTTGTCCGGGCAACTATTTTTTTGAATATACAACTCGACCGTTCCGCGGTATATCAAGAATATATTGAAGATGTGATGGAGTTTTATGGAAGATGGTATCCTGAGCTAAATAATCTAAATAATAAAGCTGATACTCTGTCCGCTTTTGTTCAAGAGGTCTCGAAATTTTCCGTAACGTTTCAGGACGGTCTTCGGATATTCCACAAAAAACTCGCGTCTGAAACAATTATAACGGGAAAAGATGCGTTTGATTTGTATCAATCGCACGGGTTTCCGCTTGAGGCCTTGCGTGACATCGCTTCCCAAAAAGGAATCACAATTGATGAGAAGGGATTTGAATCGGAATTTGAGCGACATCAGGAAGTTTCCCGCGCGGGACAGGAAAAGAAGTTCGGCGGGCACGGACTCATTTTGAATACGGGGGAATTGAAGGCCGGAGACGAGAAGGAACTGAAGAAAGCCACGCGACTGCATACCGCGACACACCTGCTTCAGCAGGCGCTCAGAGACGTCTTGGGAGATTCGGTTCATCAGATGGGATCGGATGTTACGTCAGAGCGGACGCGGTTTGACTTTTCGTTTGACCGGAAGATGACGTCTGATGAGATACGGCGCGTGGAGAAAATTATAAACGAAAAAATTCGGGAGAATTTGCCTGTTGGTTGTAAGGAGATGTCAAAAGAAGAGGCCGAGAAGGCCGGCGCGCTCCACTTTTTCAAAGAGAAGTATCCTGATCGGGTGAAGGTGTATTTTGTAGGGCGGACACTCGAAGACGCATACAGCAAGGAATTTTGCGGAGGTCCGCACGTTGAGCATACGGGAGAGATTCGGGGGGTGAGAGTTGTGAAGGAAGAGGCGGTTGCGGCGGGGGCACGAAGGATTCGGGTGGTGTTGGAATAGTTTATCCACTTTTCTTTTAGAAAGAAGTTTGTGGTATGATTACCGCATGAATCCCTCACCCTTGGAGCATAATTTCCGAATAGAGAGGGGTGTTGAGATGAGATAGTATTAAATTAAGTAAATAAAAAATAATATGGAGGATTGCGAGCGCAATGCTCCAAGGGTGAGGGATGAAGAAAAAAAATCAGCCGGAGAAAATTTTTTTAGAGGTAGAGGACGACATTGACGAGGCGCTCGTCATGATGGAGAAAGTTCCAGGGGATCTCATAATTCTGAATATTCCGAAAGGATCGGCGCTTGGGGAGTCGGTAAAGGGTTTTCGGTACTTGCGGAAAAAGGCGAGGGAGCTCGGTAAAATCCTTTCCGTTGAATCAGTTGACGATCACATCCTGGAGCTCGCGGAGGTAGCCGATATCGAGGCAATCAATCCGGTATTTCAGTCCCATGGGCATGGGAAGACGGTTCAGGATATCATCCCCTCGGACTCTTCTCTCGCGCCGGAGGCGCGAGGGGGAAGCGTTTCGCTCCGCCCCGTGAGGATCGCGCCTTCACACGAGGAAGAGAAGGAGAGCGATACCGAAAAGCCCCGGGAGTCCCAGGAGTCCCGGGAAGACGCGACAGAGAAATTTTCTTTTCCGGCGGTCTCTCTCCCCGGGTTTTCGCGCTCTACTCTTCGGCTCGCGGCCCTTGGCTTCATTCTTCTTGTATTAGGATGGGTCGGCATCGCGGTGCTTCCCAAGGCGACTATTTCACTCGTCTTGAAGCGTTATCCCATACCTTTTATGGAGACCGTGAAGGCGGATACGAAGACCCCCGCCACAAGCGTCGTCGGAGAAACCATCCTTCTGCCCGGAGAATTGTTGCACGCGACGAAAAATTTGGAGATGAGTTTTCCGGCAAGCGGAGAGGAAAACGTGGAGCGCGAGGCCACGGGGAAGATTACTATTGTAAATGCCTTCAGCTCCGCGCCCCAGCCGCTCGTCGCGCGAACGCGCTTCCAGACGCCGGACGGAAAAATATTTCGTCTGTTCGACGCGGTTACCGTTCCGGGAGCGAAGATTGCAAGCGGTAAGATCGAGCCGTCCTCGATAGAGGCCGAAGTGTACGCGGACGCGGCCGGGGAGGCGGGTAACATCGGGCCAGTCGAGAAGTTTACGATTCCGGGATTTCAAAACGACGCGGCCCGCTTCAAGGGTTTTTACGCCCGTTCAACCGCTCCCATGAAAGGAGGCGCCAAGGGATTTCTTCCGGTTCCCACGGAAGATGATCTCGTGAAAGCGCGCGAAAAGTTGAAGGCGACTCTTTTGGGCGTGCTAAAGAGCGAGGTCGCTATTCTTATGTCGGATAGCTTTGACGTCCTCAAGGACACTACTTCTTTCGCGGTTATCCGCGAGGAGACGACCCCCCCTACTTCGGGAGAGAAGACCTTTAGCTTATTTATGGAGGCCGATCTCCGGCAGTTCGTATTCAAGAAAGACGATTTGAAAAATATCATCGTTTCCCGCGCCCGTCTGTCCGAGGATATTCCGAAGGACGTGGAGTTTGACGTTCATGAGTTTACGCTCGCGTATAACGACGTTGCCGCTGATCTCGGCGCGGAGCGCGTTCAGTTTGGCGTGAAAGGAGAGGTCGTGTTTAGGGCGCGCGTTGATCCCCAAACACTCACGGGAACGCTTCTCGGAAAGAGTTCCGAAGAGGTGAAGAAGGTTATCTTTGGACTCCCCGGCCTTGACCGGGCGCGCGTCTCTCTCTGGCCCTTCTGGGTGAACAAGGTGCCGCAAAATGAGAAGAAAGTGAAAATTGTAGTGGAATGAATTACCTCGTCCCGCCATGGCGGGACGAGGTAGTATAAAGGGGATGGGGTGCATTGAAAAAATTAACAAAAATATGAAATAATGTATGGAGGGGACATAACTTCCGAAGGGAGACGTCATGCAAAACAGAAGTGAGATTTCTGTTCTTCGGGAACTGCTCGATCATGATAGGATCAGAAATAATCCGCAACCCGAAGCGTTCTTGCTGGTGGATGGCCGGCTGGACGCCATTGGGCATGAACTTGGGTGTAGGGACGAAGAGGATAAGAAGAACCTCCTTTGCGAGGTTGAGGAGGTGATTCAGGGCTTTCCTGACGGACACCTAAAGGAAAGCATGAGGAGGACATTGAAGAGGTTGAAGAGGGTGTGATCGCAAGACGGGCTTCGATCACGCCCACGCGCGGACGAGTCGCCTCAAAAGGGTGGCTCGTTTTTTTTGTCTTCCTTTTTTTAAAAAACCACGCTATACTAGATTCTTCATTCGTAATAATGAGCGAGGGACCCCCCTATAACCCAAACCAT
>JAUYPG010000008.1 GCA_030695805.1 Nanobdellota archaeon | reverse complement strand
CGATACCACTTCGAAACAATCCAGGCGGTGTTCCACTCCTTCTTGTAACACTCACGCTCCTCGTGCTTGCGGGAGTGTTCACGAAGCGATGGGTTGTGAAGATGGCGATTGCCGCCCTGCCCCTGCTTCTCCTTTCGTTCTACTCGCCGCCTATCTTTCGGGCGGTGAATGCCCTCATGGCCTCTCTGGAAGATAGGACGGCGACAACGATAGAACGGATTGGAGAAGGAACGAAAGCGTATAACCCACGTCTCCGTCGAGAAAAACAGATGATTGAGGAGGCCCCCAAACCTCCTGATAAATCTCTGCTTTCCCCTGGAGACCGAGTTATGCTCGCGGAGAAGGATGGAGTGATGAAATGGGTGGTCATGGATAAGGACGGAAATATTTCCGACGCTCCTCAATCATCCCTTTCCGAGCTTCGTCTGCTCCCAGGAGTTCACACGAAGAGCAACCCTCTTCGCGTTGATCTCCCTAAGGGTGGGAGCGAGTCCAAGGCCGTAGTGCTCCCGTCGGACTCCCGCGTGGAGTTTAACGGACCCACGGTCCGGACCGTCCTTTATCGTAAGGGCGGGCGGTGGGCAAGGCTCACCGCGACAGAGTTTCAGCAAATTCTCGACGGCACCCACCCCACTATCAAGGGGGTACCGATCGAGCTCAAATTCAAATCGCATCCGGGGATGGGAGGGGTTGTCACTGTTTGGTGACCCCCCTGCCTGGATGCTCACTTCCCCGCCAGCGCATACGTGCGTTCGGCGGGGATTCTTTTTTTATTTTCGCCTACGAATACCTCGTCCCGCCAGGGCGGGACGAGGTTACTATGCGAAGGCGAAAATAACCCCGAGTGAGCTTGCGACGAGGGGTTACCCTCGGCAATACCGCACCGCTTGCGGTGCGGTTCTTTATTTGCATTTTTCCTTCTGAATTGCTTTCATACTCTTTAGCCCCTCGACAATCAGCATGCTTGACATGGAGGTGTTTCATGAACTGGCGGCGTGAACTCGGAAATCTCATTTTTTTATATTTGCGAATTTTTTAATACTACACGACGTTCAATATCAGGATATCGGATATCCCGAAGGATGTCCGATATCCTATTCGCCGCGCTACAGCAAGGAAAGGCGGTAGCGCTTCGCAAGGGGCGCGAAGTGCTTTGTATCAAAAGTGAGGAGTTTTCGTATGCCTTCGTCTTTCATCACCGCAATTATGCTCGCGTCAACAAAACTTACGTCTTTTTGTTTGATTTCCTGAAATACGCGCCACGACTTTTCCTGAAGAACCAAGTCAACATGGATAATCCGCACTTTCGGATTATTCATAAGAGATTCGCCCACTAAAATCCCCACTTCCTTTCCGCCGCGTTGAGAGGCGACGGTCACTGCCTCTAAAAATACGAAAGAGGAAATAACCAAAGGACATTCTCCCGCATCGAGAGCGCGGGCTATTTTTCGAGCTTTTTCATGTTGCGCGTCTTTGGGATAAAAAAGCGCGATGAAGTAATTTGAGTCCGCAAAAATCGTTTCAGATTTCTCCATAGATGTATTTATCCGTATTGGAGGAGAGGTCGCGGGGGCCTTTTGCCGTCCATTTTTTACTTATCCGGTTAGACATTTCAATAAGAGATTCGCTGGTGGATTTTTCGCTGTTTCTCCCCTCTCCTTGCTTGTCCAGCCGTTCGCGCAACATCTGCCGGATAATTTCGGATACGGCCTCATTTTTTTTGACTGCTATTTTTTTGAGCTCCCGAAGCTGACTTTCCGGGAGATATATCTGCGTTCTTGTCATGGTTGCATTATACATCATGATGTATGTTTCATGCAACATTAATATCTGGATATCGGATATCCAGAGGATGTCCGATATCTCTTCGAGCCTGAGGATCTCAGAGCCGAATGGCCTGCGCGAAACACAAAACCCCCTTTTGGGGGTTTTGATATGGTATCCCTTCGACTTCGCTCAGGGAATACAATTTCTATATGTCGAGGAAGTTTCGGACCACGAGGACGACTCCGCCGGAGACAGCGGCAATGGCAATCGCGACGATCGAGTAGATTAGCATGCTCTTCGCTTCTTTCACCTTTTCCTCCTCTCCGCCGGACATCAAATACTTGAAGGCCGCGAAGATGATGAAGAGGGTTGCGATGATGTAGAAGAAGACCTGTGCCCAGCCCACGATTCTTGTTACTACCTCCTGTACCGCTATGATCGAGGTGATTTCCGTTGCCTCGGCTCCGGTCGGAATAAGACCTCTCGGAGGGTCCTGGCCTTGCGCTATTCCTGCGAAAGGAATAAGCAGGGTCGCGAGAATCACGAACGCCAATTTTATGCACGATGTTTTCATGTCTTTTTTTGCCGAATAAGCAGAGATCCCTCGCTACACTCGGGATGAGCATTTGAATCATTATTCAAATGCTCAGTTCACGAAGGTGTCCACCAATTGCACTACTCCGCCCGCGATGAGCGCCACCGCAATCGCGACTACGGCGTATATCACCTTGTTCTTCGCTTCTTTTGTTTTTTCCGCCTCACCGCCTGAGGTAAGGTACCCATACGCGGCAAGGATGATGAAGAGGGTCGCTATGATATAGAAGAAGACCTGCACCCAGCCCACGATATCCTTTACGATTTCCTGCACATCCCCAATTGACCTTACCGTTGTTGTTGTTATTGTTCCTGGGTCTGGCAATCCCGAAGGCGGCCCCGCATCTCCTCTTGGTGGTATGTGTGATGTCGCAAGCCCAACAAGCGGCAAGGCCGCGACTGCGACTCCTGCCTGCGCGATAATATTTTTTATTTTCATATATATCTGTCCAATACGAACATTGCGAATTTTACGCGAACAACGCGAATTTTACTTACTTATGTCTTCGTGTTGTTCGTGCTATGTTCGTGTCATTCGTATTGGTCTTACTTTATTATTCGACCTTGTGTGAACTTTAAACTATCTGGTTTATGTTCCTTCAACGAAATTAAATACCAACCGCACCACGCCTCCGGCTATGACCGCTATCGCGATTGCCACAAGGCCGTAGATAATTTTGTTTCTGCCGCTCTTTGTTTTTTCCGGCTCTCCACCGGAGGATAGGTAATCCCATGCTCCAAGGAGGATGAAGATAACTGCGAAGGTGTAGAAAAAGACCTGGAACCATCCTACCACATCCTGGATGATGCCTTGGACGTCTTCGATGGAGCCGACTGTGGTTTGTTGTCCTGTCGCTTCCCGTGCGCTTTCGGCGAAAGGCCGCACGTCCACCCGTTGTCTATTGATGTTTGGTTTGTTCTTTTCTTGGATAATCTCCTCATATGACGCATCATCCTTTAATACCCGCGTCGCTTTTGTTTCCATAGGGACCACGACTCCTCCAACAAGAGCCGCCCCAATTACTCCAATAATAATGATTTTTTTCATACTTTTTATCGCACAGGGGGTGTTCCTTCAACGAAATTAAATACCAACCGCACTACGCCTCCGGCTATGACCGCTATCGCGATTGCCACCAGGCCGTAGATAATTTTGTTTCTTCCGCTCTTTGTTTTTTCCGCTTCCCCGCCGGAGGACAGGTAATCCCATGCGCCAAGGAGGATGAAGATGACGGCGAAAGTGTAGAAGAAGACCTGAAACCATCCCACCACGTCTTGGATGATGCCCTGGATGTCTTCGATGGAGCCCACGCTTGTTTTGGTTCCAGTGCCTCTTAGTGCCCGCACCGTCGCATCATCTATGCGCTCCGTCACCCGAGTTCTCGCAAGCGCCGCGAGGGGAAGTGTGAGCACTCCGAACAAAAGTGCCTGTATCCATTTTTTTATTTTCGCCTGCGAATACCTCGTTCCGCCATGGCGGGACGAGGTTACTATACGGGGGCGAAAATAACCCCGAGCGAGTCCCGTTTTGGCGGGACGACGAGGGGTTACCCTCAATAATACCGCATCGCTTACGGTGCGGTTCTTTATATTGTCTTTCATGGCGTGTTTATAAATGAAGCAACCATTCTCACTATTCCTCCGGCAATGACCGCTATCGCTATTGCCACAAGGGAGTAGAGAATTCTGTCTCTTGCTTTTTTCGTTTTTTCCGGTTCTCCGCCGGACTGTAGGTAGTCCCAGGCGCCCCAGATGATAAAGAGGGCCGCAATAACGTAAAAGAAAACCTGGGCCCAGCCCACGACATCTTGTAGTATCCCCTGCACGTCCTCTAATGTTCTTACGGTTGTTGTGGCTTGGGCGTTGGCGATGTTCATTGTTTTCTGTCCAATACGAACAATACGAATCTTATGCGAACAACACGAACTTTACTTGCTTACGTCTTCGTGTTGTTCGTGCTACATTCGTGTCATTCGTGTTGGTCATTACTTTATCCTCCTTTCAGGAAATTTTCAACAATTGAGACCACCCCCCAACTGATAAGAATTATACCATACCCGACAACGGTATAAAGGATTGTGTTCCTTCCGGTCTTTACTTTTTCCGGCTCTCCGGCTGCAAAAAGCATCTGGTAGGCGCCATAGACGACCATACCCGCGGCAATGGGGGCCGCTATTGTGATAAGCCAG
Source organism: Nanobdellota archaeon (assembly GCA_030695805.1). Taxonomy (GTDB): domain Bacteria; phylum Patescibacteriota; class Minisyncoccia; order UBA6257; family GWB1-50-10; genus JAUYPG01. Next base: position 1,147 of record JAUYPG010000008.1, on the reverse strand, counting down.
TTAATGATGCGTTTTAGAAGAGCTTCTATCGTAGTCACGCCTGGGCCGAGGGGGTTCCATTTGGCCTTGTTTAGATCTATGGAGTCGGGGGTGGTGCCGGCTCTTCCCGCGTTTCCCGGGACCGTGTCTCCAGGTCCCGGTTCTGTGTCTGCGGCGTATCCCGCATGTGTCGTCCCTAGCATTAATACCGCTATAATAATTATCCCTATTTTTTTCATAAGTTTATTATACTACCCATATTCAATATTTGGGACATCCGACCCCGCCTTGGCGGGGTCGGATGTCCTGACCCATTATTTGGTTACTCCGGTCAACACCATTCTCACGGTTATTACGATAAGATAAGACGCGAGCACAATGATAAGCCCAATGACCGCTTTTACCATAGTGTCCTTCCCCTGCTTTACCTTGTCCGGGCTTCCGCGCGAAATCACCATCTGAATCGCGCCGAACACAATCATAGCCACGGTGATGGGAATCGCGATTGCGAATAAAAATTGAAGAATGTTCGTGAAGACAACGCCGATGTCTTCAAAATTGCATCCTCCAATCGCTTCGTTGCATCCCACGCTTCTGCCATCCGTACTTGACCCTATGCTCGTCCCTTCCCAGATGTTCACTCCTTGCGCGACGAGGGGCAGGAGGGCGGTTGTGGCGAGGATCATGCACTTAGTTAGTTTCATGTTTAGTTTCATAAAATTCCAAGCACCAAATACCAAATTACAAACAAATTCGAAATTCAAATGACCAAAATTTAAAACTTCTACAAACTTTTGTTCAGAATTGATGTGAATATTTTTCTTAACTCTTGTCCTTCCGCAAGAAGTTCTTGTTGTTTATTAGAAAGGGCTTCACTTTCTCCCGTATCGCACAGTTTAATCCATAAAGAACATTCTTTTGTCTCTTTTCTGCATATTTTTATTCTATGGACAAAATCTTTTTTACTCAATGCCTCGTTTGCCTCAATATAGTTTGCCGCCTGCGATCCGGATGCTCTTATGAGTTGTTTTCCGTACTCATAGTTTGCGACACTTTTTGGTAATTGCTTTACAAAATCTCGATTTTCTTTTGCGTACTTATACGTGCGCTCTTCTAAATCATATTGTTTGGTATTTTGTATTTCGGTCATTCGGTATTGTTTGTGATT
>JAUYPG010000088.1 GCA_030695805.1 Nanobdellota archaeon | reverse complement strand
TGATTGAAAAAGAGGAGGGGAAGGCCGCGGAGGCCTGGAAGATGGGGCCCCGGGAAGACGCGTCGCTTTTGAAAGTCATGGAAGGACTCGCGGAAGAAGAGAGCATAGAGATGAAGACAAAAAATTTCGCGGGGCTTGGGGTGATGATTGAAGAATTGCAAGGAAGAAAGAACGGAGAACGCGGAAACTATTGGCAGTATTGGATAAATGACGAATACGCAAAGGTCGGAGCAGACGCGTATGTTCCCAGAGGAGGGGACATTATAGAATGGAAATTTCTCGGACAACAAAATTTGTAGGAGCGTACGCGGCAATAAGCGTTCTGCTCCGGCTCTTGCCCCACCCGCCGAACATTGTGCCCATGGGAGCCCTCGCCCTCTTCGCTGGCGCGCGTGGAAAAACCAAGTGGAGCATGGGAGCGCCGCTTGCCGCAATGGCGATAAGCGATCTTGTAATCGGGCTCTACAACTGGAAGATAATGGCAGTGGTCTATGGGAGTTTTTTCGCCGCGGCTCTGCTCGGCCGCGTGATAAAAAAAGATTTTTCGGCGGAGAAGACGGTAATAGCAACGTTCGCGGGAGGAGTAATATTTTTTCTCGCGACGAACGTCGCGGTCTGGGCCTTCTCCCCCTGGTACGCGAAAAATCTCGCGGGACTCTTGGAGTCGCTCATGATGGGGCTTCCGTTTTGGAGAAACTCAATGATAGGCGATCTTTTTTACGGGGCAATATTTTTTGGAATATACGCGCTCGCGGAGCGTAAGGCGTGGTTGGGTAAAAGTGGTGCGGGGCAAAAAACCATATATAATAAAGGGGCGGCGGTAAATATATAAATCTATCTATACATGAACACATCAAAAAAAGAATATAAGGTCGCGTCAATAAAAAAGCGGGATGGCAAGGCAATGCCGTTCCAAAAGGAAAAAATAACGTCCGCGATCTTCCGGGCCATGGCAGGACTCGGAATGGAGAACGAAGAGAAGGCGAATGCGTACGCGGACCGGGTCGTGGAAAAAATAAAGGAGACCGTAAAGGGCAAAGAGATTCCGACTGTGGAGGGGATTCAGGACCTCGTGGAACAGGTTCTTATAGAAGCCGGGGAGGTGCGCATCGCGAGGGCATATATCACGTACAGGGAAAAGAGGACCGAGGTGCGGAACGAGAAAAAACAGATTTTGGAAAAAGACGCGATAGACGAGGTGGATAAGTCGTTTGACGTAAACTCGCTCCGTGTCTTGAAGTCGCGCTATCTGGAGCGTGACGAGGAAGGGCGTCTCGCGGAAAGCCCGAAAGACCTCTTTCTGCGGGTCGCGATCCACGCCTATCTCGCCTCAGTTCTGTATGACAATGCGTTTTTCAGAAAACGGGCGGGAAAAAATATTCATCCCGAGGAAGACACGCGGGAAAAAGAACTTGCGGGGAATATCAGGATAGGGTCGTTTGAACTGAACATGTATCACGTCCAGGGCTTGAAGCTCGTCTATGACCGCCTGAATCGCGACGGAAACATGAAATATACATGGAGCAAGGTCGTGGAAATGGTGCGTGAGGGGAACTTTTCGCGCCACGAAAAAGGAATTCAAAGGTTTTATGACATGATGTGGCAGAAGAAATTTCTGCCGAATACTCCCGCGCTCGCGAATTTTGGAAGATCGCTTGGCATGGGCTCGGCTTGCTTCGTTTTGGGGATCGAGGACTCGATGGAAGACATCATGGCAACGCTCCAAAACGCCGCCTTTATTTTCAAGGCGGGAGGAGGCGTGGGGTATAACTTTTCAAACCTCCGGCCCGAGGGAGACAGGGTGCGGAGCACCTCCGGCACCGCCTCCGGCCCCATCAGCTTCATGTCGCTCTTCGATAAGATGACGGAAGTGATTAAACAGGGGGGGATAAGGAGGGGCGCGAACATGGGGATACTGAATTCCAACCACCCGGACATCGAAAAATTCATCACCGCGAAAGAGGGGAACAAGGCGCTTCGCAATTTTAATATCTCGATTCTCCTCATGGACGACTTTTGGCAGCACTATGAAAAAAATACCGAGTATCCGCTTATAAATCCGCGCACGAAAAAGGTGGAGCGCACGATAAGCGCGAGGACGCTCTTTGATCTCATTGCCTATCAGGCCTGGGAGTCCGCGGAGCCCGGCGTGATATTCGCGGATCGCGTAAATGAGTGGAACCCGTTTTTGAAATCATTGGGGCCGATTGTGACCACAAATCCTTGCGGAGAAGTTTTACTTTATCCAAACGAGTCCTGCAATCTGGGGAGCGTGAACGTGCACGCCTTCGTGAAGAGGAACGGGGATCGCACATCGCGCTTTGACTGGGAAGGTATGAAGGAGGCCGTCATGGTAGGCGTGGAATTTCTGGACAACGTGATAGACGTAAACAACTTCCCGCTTCCCGCGATCGAGGAAATGACAAGAAAGACAAGAAAAATCGGATTAGGAGTTATGGGGGTCGCGGACGCGCTCTTTGCCATGCGCATTCCTTATGACTCGAAAGAGGGCATGGCTTTTATGGAACGCCTCATGCAGTTCGTGAATTACTGGTCCAAAGCAGAGTCGGTTCTGCTCGCTCGCGTGCGCGGCTCCTTTCCGCTTTACAAAGAAAGCTTTTTTACCGAAGGGAGAATGCCCTTCGCCGGATCGAAGGATAAAGAATCCTGGGACTTTGACTGGAAAGAAATGGCGGAAAAAATAAAGAAGGAAGGCCTCCGGAATTCCTATACCACAGTCATCGCTCCCACGGGCTCAATTTCCATGATCGCCGGAACCTCTTCCGGCATCGAGCCCGTCTTTTCGCTTGTGTATGAAAAGAACGTCGCGGTAGGGAACTTCTATTATATTGACCCTGAGTTTGAAATCGCGATGAAAGAATTCGGCATCTACGACGAGGAGCTCTTGAAAACAATTGTCGCGCATCACGGGAGTTTGCAGAGCATCTCCTATCTTCCGAAAGAAATAAAAAGCGTCTTCCGCGTGGCGCACGATCTT
>JAUYPG010000087.1 GCA_030695805.1 Nanobdellota archaeon | reverse complement strand
GATATTGGGTCGCAAGCGTTACGACTCCTGTTGCGCCAAGAATGGGAAGCAAGGTTACAAGATAGTGCGCGCAACAAGAAATCATTGCGGCAGTAGATGTCGTCCCGGTCACTCCCAAGACCTTGCCGCCACCCGCGCCTCTATGAATAAGATTTCGCAGATAGGCATACAAACCGATCTGAACACCGAAACCTACAGCGAGAGTGACAATAAAATACCAAAAAGAAGCGAATTGACTTTGGGCAAATCCCCACCCCGAAACTAACGAGAGCGCCGCAAAATAAACTCCAAGCAAGATTGCGCTTGCGAGCGTTCCGTACACGATTGATTTTGCGATGTTAATGGCAACGGTCGCCATGCTGATGCTTGTCCTTTTCGCCGCCTGTATCAGTATCACTATGCTTCCCATGTCTTCCATATCCCCTGAACATGATCCAGATATGCGCGACCACAAAGACGCCGATGAGAATAGGCCAGATGTATTCGGATGAAGATAATTTGCCTTCGCCAAGAAATAGAATTCCCAACAGAAGGAGACACGGAATCATCATCAGCATCATTCCTTTGTGCCCGCCATCCTTATTGTTGTTATTATGATTGCGCATATAGTTTAATTACTATTTTTTAATTAAACTTGAATTATGCATCCAGACAAAATACCACGCGAATATCCAAGCAAAGACGAAGAAATAAACAGCGCCAAGAATTACACTTCCGGTATTTATCCATGTGAATCCGGGAAGGGTTTCAAATATCGCATGATGCAACTCTATGCCTCTGGCGGTGCGTAAAGGAAGTAACCCGCCAAGAAGACAGATGCCATAAGCTATTTCCGAACCAACAACGCATTTCCAGCCATATTTTTTTAATGATAGTTGTTCCATATATGTTGAGTTAGTTTATTTTCGCCTGCAATACCTCGCCGCTTGCGGCGAGGTTACTATCAAGGGGCGAAAATAACCCCGAGCGAGTCCCGCCTTTGCGGGACGACGAGGGGTTGCCTTGGGGCGATACAGCGCCGCTTGCGGTGCGGTAATTTATTGTTGGCTGTGCTCATAGACATGATTACTTGTTAGACAGAGTATAAATCCTGATTAACTCTTTGATCGCTTTCTCGCCGCTGCCCTTGCTTTGCATCTGATGTTTGACGTGGGTCCGGAGGTGGTTCTCCAAGAGAAAGCCGTCAAGGCTCTTGAGCGACCTTTGAATAGAAAGCGACTGCTCCAGCAGGGTGGGGCAATACACCTCTTTTTCAATAGCATGAACAAGGCCATCTAGCTGACCTCTGATAATCTTAGCCCGATGAACGGCTCGATTTTTTAGTTTTTGGTCTAGCATGGGTTTTAGGGCAGTTAATAATATGGTATCACCTTGCCTATAGGGTATACCCCTATACCATATTTGTAAAATCAAGGATTGGGGATAAACAAAGAGCTAAACGAACTATCGAGGTAGGACGCTACGCCAGCGAGGTCGTACGAATGATATTCTAATGTTCTTGAGAACATTAGAATAAGAAGGATGAATATGGTACAATAAAAAAATGAAGGAAGAAAAAAATAAAAAAGAAGAGAAACTGAGCTATCGGCAACTGGAAAGAATAGTGCGGGGATTTTCAAACCATCGCCGGATAGAAATGCTGGAACTTCTGAAGAAAGAACCGGAACTCTCGGTAATTGATGTGACAAGAAAACTCGGTATAAATTTCAAGACCGCTTCCGAGCACATTCGCCGTCTTGCAATCACGGGCTTGGTTATGAAGCGTTCGGAATACACAAGCGTCCGTCACAAACTTACCGCTCGCGGTGAAGCTATTCTCAAATTCTTAAGAACATTGGAATAAGAAATAGGGAGGATAGGATGGTGCGCATTCGATATCGGCAGAGCTATTCTAATGTTCTTAAGAACATTAGAATAGCAAAATGAAAGGTATGAAAAAAATGTATGACAAGCTGGTGCGGGGTTTGATTCCGGAGATTATTCGCAAAGGCGGGGGAAAGCCCAAGGTTCGGGTTGCGAAGGATACCTCTATCGAATTGAGCACGCCTGCCTGCCGCAGGCAGGGATATTTTCAATGGGATTTTGACTTTCTTGTTTTCTTGGCGCATTATTATTTTAGAGAGTGGTTCTTCGCAATGGTCTTGACATGAAAGGCGGTGATTTCAATGGGAAAGTCGTGGAGAATAGGGCAACAGGCTGAGCAAGAAAAGCGGATTAGACACGCGCGGCGGCGTTTCTATGAGCGTTTTGGCGTAGACATCAGCCTGCGCGACTACAAAGAACTGGTGCGGCGGGTTAAGGGCGGAGGGGCGCGGTTTATAAGAAAAGGGGACGCGAGCGCGGACGTCTATCTCGTGACGTGGCGCGACAGCGATATCCCCGTTGTCTACAATCACAGAGCGGGTTTGATTGTGACTTTTTTACCACTCCCACCCCCAAAGCAAAAAGATTGACCCTCTATGTATCCCTAGAGGGTCAGCTTCTTTTTTGAGAGATTAAAACTGGAAAAAATTGCTGAAACAATTTGTGGCAAAACCATGAAAGACACTATTTCCTACGGAGATTTTCAAAAGCTTGATATGCGGATCGGAGAGGTGAAGAGCGCGGAGCGGGTGGAAGGGTCAGAAAAACTTCTCCGTCTTCAGGTGGACTTGGGCCCCGAGATCGGCACCCGGCAGATACTTGCCGGAGTGGGGAAGCGGTACGCGCCGGAAGACATTGTGGGGCGGCGCATTGTCACGCTCGTGAATCTGGAACCGAAAACAATGATGGGCCTTGAAAGCCAAGGTATGCTTCTTGCGGCTTCCGGCGAAGAGGGTCCGGTGTTACTTACGATCGCGGAGGAAGCCGCTTCGGGGTCGGAGGTGCGGTAAATTTTGCCTTTTTTTGGGATATGGGGTAGGATAGCCCCACAAAAATAAGGTCGATTTTAGCACCACTAATTCGTGTAATTATATGAACAAAAAAATTGGGATTGTCGCGATTATTGCCTTTGTCATGGGATTTCTCGTGGCCTGGAGCATCTTTCGGGATATCGCTCCAACGGGCCCGACTCCGGATTCCCTTGCGGAGGGAGAAGGGGCCGCGACCTCATCGAAAGATAAGGTCGCTCCTTCAACGAAAAGCCCTGTTCCGGTTTCCACAGGCGTGAGCGGCGAAGGGTCGCTCTCGGTTTCGGACCAGGAGTTTGGGGACTCGATTTCCATCTCATCGGTTACTCTGGGAAGCGCCGGGTGGATCGCGATTCATGAGGATCGCGACGGAGGCCTTGGAAACATCCTTGGCGCGGGCTGGTTTCCCGCGGGTATGAGCGAGAACGTCGAGGTGAACCTTCTTCGCGGCACGGTTCCCGGGGCTCTTTATCACGCCGTTCTTCGGAGCGACGATGGAGATCGGGAGTTTGACCACACGAAGGACGCGCCTTTTGAGGACGAGAGCGGAAAAACGCTTGAAACGACTTTTCGCACAAATCCGCTTGAAGTTGAAGCGCGATAAGAGAAGTTACGCCGCAAAAACCGCCTTCGGGCGGTTTTTGTTTGCGAAATGTTATAATGTATGCATAATTTTGAATTATGGAATCTATCCCGATGCATCTTGTCGCGATTCCGGATGGCAATCGCCGCTGGGCAAAGGAGCGCGGGCTTCCCGGGCCCGAGGGCCATGTGGAAGGAATGAAAAAATTCGGCGAGGTCGCGAAAGAGGCATTTCGTCTTGGGGTTCGGTACTTTACGTTTTGGGCGGCTTCGGAGAGCAATCTCACGAAGAGGACAAAAGAAGAAGTCGCGGTTCTTATGATGCTTTTTCGGGATGAGATTGTGCGCCAGCTTCACGCGAAGGAGTTTGACGAGTTTCAGGCGCGAGTAAGGGTCTATGGGAAAGGGCTTGAAATTTTGGGAGATAAAAAAGTTACGGACGCGGTCCGCGATCTAGAGGAAAGGTCCTCGAAGTACACGGATAAACAACTCACGGTTCTTTTTGGATATAATGGAACAACAGAGATGCTTGAGGCGATTGAGCAAGTTAAAAGTGAAAAGTTAAAAGTTACTGATGAGATTTTGAGAAAGCATTTGTGGACAGGAGAGTTGCCGGATGTTGATCTTATTATACGGACAGGGTCGGAAGGGGATCCGCATAACTCCGCGGGATTCATGATGTGGCTTACAAAGGACTCGCAGTTTTATTTTACGGATACCTGTTGGCCGGACTTTGGAAAAGAGAAGCTTGGGGAAGCCCTCGAGGAGTACACAAGGAGAGAGAGGCGACTGGGGAAGTAGTTTTTGTCAGTTTTGATGCGGCCGCACCTAAATTGATATTTTTGCGCGTCGCGGTTTTTTCCTTTATTATGGA
>JAUYPG010000086.1 GCA_030695805.1 Nanobdellota archaeon | reverse complement strand
TCCATACGAAGGCATGTTCCCGCCCTCCGCTTCCGATGACAAGTACGTTCATATCTTCTCCTTGTCCTTATTTCAACGAACTCCAAAAACACGCTACTAAAAACAGCGTATCACGAAAACATGCCCGAGCCAAAAAACATTCCAACATTCTCAAGAATGTTGGAATGTTTTTAATCATCTCAAATGTCGGGCACTCGCCCGAATCGAATATTGCATCAAACGCAAAAAATCTTTCCTGTGTTCCATGGCTTCCTCCGAATAACGTCTATTGCGCGCCGTATATCAATATACGGCCCTTCAACAATTCCATGGAATTGTTGAATGATAAAAATCGTCAACCCTTACCAAAAAACAACGCACGAAGCTCCTCTTTTGCCTTCGGATCAAGCCACGCCCGGACCAGTGTCCCTTCAAGCCCCGTACTGCGAAACGCCGGATCCTCAAAAAGCGCCAAAAACTCCTCGAAACCAATGAGACGCGTCGTGATCTTTTCTCCGGCATCAAGTTTGGGTTCCTGAACTTTCTTGCAATCCCGCGCGATGTATGTGTAAATCGTCCACTCCATTTTCCCCACCGGATTCAGCTCTTTCCACAACATCCAGTCATTAGATATATATCCCGTCTCCTCCAAAAGTTCGCGCTTGGCCGCGGAAAGCGGATCCTCCGCCTCATCGCACCCGCCTCCGGGAAGCGAAGTAAAGGGGCAGGGGCGATTCGGCTGTTCCTGGGTTTGCAGGAGAATCTTGTCGCCGAGGGTCGCGATAACCTCCGCGGTATTCGAGCGTTTCAGACGCTCAAAAATAGCTACGCTTCCGTCATACATCTTCTGCTCCCACTGCCACACCTCGAAAATTTTCCCCTTAAACACCAGCTTCGCGTGAGACGGGATTGGATTTCTTGTATTACTCATATAACTTTGCAATCGGCGTCAAAATTTTTTTCTCTTTGATTCTCTCCGAAACAACTTTCCCTCCCTTTCTATACACCCGGTACGCCCCGGCTCCATGCTTCGAAGAGATCACTCGATATGTGTCATCTAAAAACTCGATGGCAGAGTTGTTATCAATCGCGATCCCCAACCCTCCTCCCTTCCGAATCATTTCCTGAAACCGCTTCCTGCGGGAAGCCCCGCGCGTCACGCTGTCATAATGCGGGCAATGAATGCCCCGCGCGAATCCAAGCCCTCGAACCTTAATATACTTCCATTTCTTGGGGTTATAAAACGACATCGAATCGGAGTGCCCGAATTGAAACCAGCAAATCGAGCCCGCACTCACTCCCGACATTACAATTCCTTTCCGCCACGCCTCCTCCAAAACCCGATCAACTCCCAGCCGCCGCCAGAGCCGCATCATCTTCAGCGTATTTCCCCCGCCAACGTACACGATATCCGAAGATAAAATTTTCTTTCTAATTTCCAAAATGCCCGGCTGATCCCGCAAAAGAAAAAGCACATCAGTTGTACACTTCAAAAAACGACCAAAATACTCCTGAATATTCTCCCAATACCCCAAGGCGTCCGAACTCGCCGTGGGGATAAAAAGCAACTTCGGACACTTCTTCCCTGAAAGCCGCATGGTCTCCCTATCAATAGACAGAGTTTCTTTTTTCTGAATATCCCCTCCCCCGATCACGACAATCTTTCTCATGGACTTCATACCCTATACCATACCAAAAATTACAGAGAATCCATAAGAACAAACAACCGCACCGCAAGCGGTGCGGTATTGCCAAAGGAAACCCCTCGTCGTCCCGAAAAAGCGGAACTCGCTCGGGGTTATTTTCGCCTACGAATACCTTGCCGCTTGCGGCGAGGTTACTATGCGAAGGCGAAAATAATATTAACAAATAATATGCGATCGCACTTAAAATGTTAACAAGAAATCAATATGTGTTGATTCGTGTCAATTCGTTCTTTAATACGCTTCTACTCTTTTCTATACTCATCTCGGTTCTTCGTCAGCAATCCTTTCGCGCCAACCTCTTCAAGCGCGAAAATAAACGCCTCGGCAAGCTGTCGGTTCGTAATGAGAGGAATGTTCAGGTCCACCGCCTTCCTGCGGATGATAAACCCATCGTTCGTCTCCCGAAGCAACGCGCGCGCCGGAATATTGATGATAAGATCAAGCGCCCCCTTTACCAAAAGATCGGAAACATTCGGCCGTTTTTTCGTGTGAATTTTATACACCTTCTTGCACGAAACCTCCTCTTCGCGGAGAAAATCAGCGGTATGCTCCGTTGCGAACAAACGAAACCCCAAAGCATGGAGCTTTCGAAGCGAGGGCAGGAGCTTTACCTTGTTCTCCTCCTTGCCGAGGGACACCAAAATATTTTTCTTCGGGAGGCGAAACCCCGAAGCAAGCATGGCTTTCAAAAGCGCTTCCGCGTACGAATCCCCGAAGCAGGCAACCTCGCCGGTCGAGGCCATCTCAACGTGCGCTAAAGGATCCGCCCCCTTGATGCGGTGATATGAAAACTGGGGGGACTTCACCACAACATAATCGAGATCAAGAGTTCTGTACTCCCCCTTTATCTCCTTCCCCAAAAGCGCCTGTGTCGCAATCTCGATGAAATTGTACCCGCACGCTTTTGAAACGAAGGGGAAACTGCGCGACGCGCGCACATTGCATTCAATCACCTGCAGATGATTTTCCTTCGCGAGAAACTGGATATTAAAAGGCCCGGAGATGCGGAGCGCCTTCACTACCTTTCTTGTGATGTCCTTCGCCCGCCGAATCGTCTCCACATACGTCCTTTGCGGAGGAATAACCACCGTCGCGTCTCCAGAGTGCGTACCCGCGTTTTCCACGTGCTCCGTGATCGCGTAAATAACGAGCTTGCCGCGCGATGCCACGCCGTCAATCTCAATCTCGCGCGCGTTCTCGATAAACTTTGATATCACGACCGGATACTTGTCCGAAACATTCCGCGCCCGCTCCAAAAATTTCAAAAGCGACTCCTTGTCAAAGGCAACGCTCATAGCCGCCCCAGAGAGCACATACGAGGGCCGAACAAGCACCGGATACCCGAGCTTCTCCGAGACGCGAATCGCCTCGCTTTTCGTCGTAAGCTTCACCCATGGCGGCTGATGGACTCCAAGCCCATCCAAAAGTTTTGAAAATGCGGACCTGTCCTCTGCCCGGTCAATGTCTTGTGGCGAGGTGCCGAGCACCCGCACCTTGTTTTCATAAAGAGGCAGGGCGAGATTGTTGGCAATCTGCCCGCCCATGGAGAGGACTACTCCCTTCGGCTTTTCAAAATCATGAATATCCAAAACGCGCTCAAATGTCAGCTCTTCGAAATACAGGCGGTCTGACTCATCATAATCCGTCGAAACCGTCTCCGGATTCGAATTGATCATGATGGTCTCGTGTCCGTGCGTTTTCAATGACCGAAGCGTCTGCACACTGCTCCAGTCAAATTCCACGGAAGACCCTATGCAGTACGGCCCGCTTCCCAAAACCGCGATACTCTTCTTCCCCGGTAGAACATCATGCGCGTTTCCGTGATAGGTCATATAAAGATAATTTGTCTTCGCCGGAAACTCCCCAGCAAGCGTATCAATCTGCTTCACAAACGGCGTGATGTGAAAAGTAAGCCGCAAAGCCCGAGCCTCACCCTCCGTGCTCTTCCGCATGACCGCGATCTGAAGATCCGAAAACCCATTTTTCTTCGCCAGAAGTATGAGTTCTCTATCAAGCTTCTTCGCGCGCCGCATCTTCTCCTCAAGTTCGATAATGTGCCGCATCTTATAAAGAAACCAAAGGTCAATCTTTGAAAGAGAATGGATCTTTTCTACGCCGACTCCCGCGCGCATCGCCTCTGCGATCCTGAATATCCGGTATGGTGTCGGATTTCGTATCTCATCCATATATTTTT
>JAUYPG010000081.1 GCA_030695805.1 Nanobdellota archaeon | reverse complement strand
ACAGGAACGATCCTGAATTTTCTCCGTCTTTTCTTGTTACTTCGATGGGCATATGCTTTGAATTTCTAATTTCTAATTTCTAAACTGACTGCGAAGCAGTCATCCTGAGGGCGAAGCCCGAAGGAACTCATGGGGTTCCTTCACTTCGTTCAGGACGACCTTCGGTCGGTTTAGAGATTAGGATTTAGAGTTTAGGATTTTCTGTTTTATTTCTTCAAGCGATTCTTTCGGCGGATTTTTGACAATGCTGTGTATATTTCCTCCCCCATCTCCCTTGTATCTCGGAATAATGTGGATATGAAGGTGGGGAACGACCTGCCCTGCATTTGTACCATGATTAATTCCTAAAGTAAAGCCGTCCGGCGAGAGGGCTTTTTTTAATTTTTTGACCACTTCTTTTACCAGTTGGAATACGGGCCCTGTTTTTTCGTCCGGCAGTTCGAGAATGGTTTCCGCGTGCGTTTTCGGCACAACCATCGTATGCCCGGGCGCCAGGGGATGAATATCGAGGATTGCTATCGCTTCCTCGGACTCATCTATTGCATGGGACGGGATTTCTTTATGTGCTATTTTGCAAAATATACAATCGGACATAAAATTTCTAATTTCTAATTGACCTAATCAAATTCCAATGACCAAATGACCAAATTTTTTTCATTGGGATTTGGTGCTTGATTAGAAATTAGATATTAGTAATTAGACATTTAACGCAATCGCTTCTTCACTTCTTCCACCATACGCGAAAGCGGTATGGTCTCCTGCGCCCCGGAATCCATATTCCTCATGATAATCGTCTCTTCAAAACACTCGCGCTGTCCGAAAATAAAAACAAACTTCGCTTTTGCCTTATTCGCGGCCCTCATCTGATTCTCCAGGGATTTTTTACCCACGGATTCGAGGGTCCGCACGCGCGCGAGGCGAAGCTTCTGAATAAGATAAAGTCCTTTCTTTTTTGCCTCCTCGCCTACGACGACGAAAAAAATGCTCGGCCTGTCTTTTCTTCCAATACTTAATTTTTTACTCGCGGCATACTCCAAAACCCGCTCGATCCCGATCGAAACCCCCACGCCTGGAACGTTCCTTCCGGCGCCGAGAAATTCAGCGAGATAATCATACCTTCCCCCGCCCGCGAGAGCCGTCTCGGGCTTATCAGAGGCCACAACCTCAAATACGGTCCGGGAATAGTAGTCAAGTCCCCGCACAAGATGCGGATCTGGTTCATACAAAACCATATTGTTCTCCAAAAATTCCAGCACTTGCCGCAAATGCGCGTTGCAGGCCTGACAAAGATGATCGAGGATGATCGGAGCCCCGGAGAGGAGTTCCCGACATTCCTGCGCCTTGCAGTCCAAAAGCCGCAGAGGATTTTCTTCATACCTTCGCGCGCAGTCCTTGCAAAGCTCTTTTTTATTCGCTTTGTAATGCTGAAGAAGTTTTTTCTGGTAGGTCGGACGGCACACCCTGCACCCCACGGTATTAATCTTCACCCGAAGCTCTTTCAGCCCGAGGGCCGAGAGAAAATGCAGGGTCGCGAGCACAATCTCGGCGTCATAAAACGGATCCCCGTCTCCGATGATCTCAAATCCCCACTGATGGAACTGCCTGTAGCGCCCGGCCTGCGGACGCTCGTATCGAAACATGGGACCCGCGTAAAACACCTTGAGCGGGGAGGCGAAATGCCCCAGATGATTTTGCAAAAAACTCCGCATAATCGGGGCCGTGCATTCCGGACGGAGCGCCACATCCTCCTTGCCCCTGGTCTTAAATACGAACATCTCCTTCTCCACGATGTCCGTCATCTTCCCGACTCCGGCCTCGAAAAGCCCGAGGGTCTCCAGAATCGGTGTTTCCATGAACGTAAAATCATGCAATTCGCTTATCTCGCGCCCGACATTCCACATGTCCATCCATGCCGCTCCATCTTTCGGCAAAATATCATGCATTCCCCGGACGCTCTGAAATACGGCTTCTTTTTTCGAATTCGTTTTTTCTTCGTTTTTTTCAGGATTCATTGATAAGACACTGCGCTTTTATTTTTCATAGACCGGCTTTGTAAATGCCATCACCTGATTTACCGGCCAGAGGCGAAATCGCACCACTCCTATTATTTCATCCCGTTGCACCGAGCCCCAGCTTCTCGAATCAAAGCTAAAGTTTCTATTGTCTCCCATCACAAAATACTCTCCCTCCTTCAGGGTCTCATTCACGCTTCCCGAGGTCCAGGCGGGCTGTATGTAGACCTCCTCCAACACCTCTTCCCCGGCAGGAGAGGTTATCTTCACGTCGCCCCTCTCTATAGAGATGGTCTCTCCTGGAAGACCGATGATTCGCTTGATATAGAATGCCTGGCGATTTTTCGGATACCTAAAGACGATCACCTCTCCTCGTTCCGGATTTCGGAAGCGGTAGCTTACCTCGTCCACGAGCAGGTAATTCCTGTCAGTGAATCCCGGCTCCATACTGGAACCGCTTACGAGAAAGGGCTGGGCGATAAATGAGCGCACCAAAAATACCGCGACAAGCGATATGACGAGCGTTTCCACGATTTCAAAAAAGGACCACGCAACGTTCTTCAGCACGGAGAAATTTTGTGTTTCAGATGATTTCATTGTTTTTTCGAAGTTTTGTATTATGCTAATAATATCAACATGCGCTCCACATTTCAACCTTCGTCAATCCGCGTCGTCGCGGGCATCGGAAATTCCGAAGAAAAGTATCTCACGACCTACCACAACGCCGGTATGCGGTTCGTATCATTTTTACTCGAAAAGGCCCGCGAGACCGCCCCGAAAAAACGCCGAAACTCTTCTTTTTCTCTCTTTACCTATCCAAGCGGCGTTTCCCTTCTTCTCTCATCCCTATCAATGAACCTTTCCGGAGACGCGATTAAAAAAGCCCTCTCTCTCCATTCGATCCAACCGAAGAATCTTCTCCTGGTACACGATGATTCTGATCTCCCTCTTGGCTCATACCGCTTCTCCTTCGGACGGGGCGCCGCCGGACACCGCGGAGTCCAGTCGGTCATAGAGACGCTCGGCACCAATGAATTCTGGCGGCTCCGCATCGGCATCCGCGATCCCTTGACGCACCGCAAAAAACGAGCGGAGGATTTTGTTCTGAGCGCCATGCCTCCGTCTCATCTTCAAATTCTTCAAAAGACGTTTTCTTCCATCTCTTCCGCCTACGATTTCATTCGCCTTTTATCTTAAAGCTCAAGAAAAAAGTAACGTTGTTCCCATCCGTCACCGCGATTTTCGAAAGAGGCAAATCAACGTTTTCTATCCCCGTCTCCAGGGCGAGGACATTTTTCAAATCAATGACCGCGCCGTGACTCCCTCCTTCCGCCGCGAGAGATACGAGACCTGTTCTTCCGTCCACCTCGATTCGCGTAATCTTGATATTCTTCGCTTCCGTGATCCTTCGGAGATTCGCGAGAAAGGCCGCCCAGTTCCTCTCCCCCTCCCTTGCCTTTCCGACCATGCCGATGAGCGCGTTGAATGTTTTCACCTCATCTTCAAGCCGAACAAGTTCGCCCTCCTCTCCTCGCGCCTTGAATGCCGCGACTCTTGCCTCAATCTCTGTCGCGTCCCTCCCCAAGAGCGTTGCCATCCCCCCGTCTATAACGAGAAAGACAACCATAACTCCTATTCCTATATTTCTCCAGAGTCGCGTGAACCGTATCAAGCGCTCCTCAAAAAACGCCCTCCCCATTCCCTCTCCACCGATATTGATCTCGCGCGCCACGCTACCCTCATCTTTCCGTCTTCCCGATCCTTCCGCCGCGTACCAGAGGGGGCCCAGAGTCGCCCCCAGGGTCTCCGCCGCTTCCGTTTTCAGTCCCAGTTTCCGAAGCACACTCTCCACGCGCGCCTCCATCCCCGGGGCAATATAGACCGCTTTCTCTATACTTTTTCCGGCCTTACTCAAGGCGAAATTTGATACCTTCCGCGTTTCCCGTTCGAGCGTTTCATCAAAGAGTTCTCGAGAAAGCTCTTTCGACTCACCCTTAATTTCTTTCCATGAAATAAAGTAGTCGAAGTAGAGACATCCTTCTTTCGTGATGAAAAAATCCATGCCGTCGTTTGAAACACACACAAACATTATGATCCCTTCCCTATCCTTCATCTTGATCATTCTCATCATGGCGATCGCCGGAAATTCGAGAGCAACCGGATAGAACTTCGCGGAGAGAAGCGGCCCCTTGATGTTTTCGACATGGACTTTTTCTATAAACGCCCCCAAGATCTCGATTTCATTATCAAATTCCTTTACCTTCTGCCAATCCATGTACGCGTCTTCCGCGCGTATGGGTGTTACGATCTGAAGATTCAACCGCACCGATTCCTCTAGTTGATCTTCCCCCACATAGGGAACCTTTAAGCTCTGCGTATATACCGCGCCCGGAGGAAGCGACACCACCACCTTTATGATCTCATCCTTCTTTTTCGGGAGTACCGCGTCATGGAGCTGCCAAAGAGCGCCCTGCAATTCTTTCGGATTTTTTACCACGCCATTTTCCATCGTTCCTTCCGGAATCCGAACCGAAAATTTTTCTTCTCCCTTTTCGCCCGCGAACACATACCGGATGTCTTCATTCGTAATGGAGAGTCCGGCCACGCGCGGCTCCGGACTGAGCCGCTCCAAAAACTTCTGTATATATGTTTTTATTTTTTTCATGATTCACGTCCAACGCGAACAATGCGAACCTTATACGAACAACGCGAACTATTCGTGTTGTTCGTATGTTATTCGTGTCATTCGTGTTGGTAATGCTTTTATTATCGCATATCATTGCCGGGCCGGCACCTCCAGAAGCGACTGAAGCGTCGTTTTTCCTGAAACATTGTTTACGATAAGAGTCGCCACCAATTTTTTCTGTCTGCTACCCGCCTCTCCCAGCGATTCTATGATGTACGCATAAGCGCCCTGCGGGTCCTGGGTCCTCGAAACATTCACAGTCGTCTTGTCGTCTTTTATTTCCAGTACATATGATGTATTTCCATATTCCTTATTCCGCGTAATGTTCACCATCGCGTCCTGTATCCCCGAATACGCGGCGGACGCGGCTCTCGCCGCGAGCCGCTCGCCGAGGTTTGAGGTGCTCAAAAAATACGCGACAAAGACACCGGCTAGAGCGATTTCCATAATTATTCCTCCAACAAGAAGAATGAACGGGAGGGTGATCTGCCCATTTTCTCTTCCCCTATTTTTCATACTCTTTAATCATACCAAAAACCGACGCATTTTTCTTTGCGCCGGTTTTAGAATATCCGACCCCGCTAAGCGGGGTCGGATATTCTGATATTGTAATTTTTTGTTTTCTAATTTTTTGAAGCCGGAGGCGCCCCCAAAGGAATTCCCTTCGGTTCGGGAATCGTTCTTTCTTGTGCTTGCGGCACGGTCTGTTTTTGTAAATCCGGGTTTGTCCGCAAAAGCTCCGCGAGATCGCTGTCTTTCCGTATCTTCGTCATCCAGACCACTTCTTTTTTATTAATCTGCAACACGTCGTCCGGCCCCCAGAATACATTCGTGAACTTCTGGATACTCAAAGGATTTGCCTCGTTTCCCGTTGCCTGAACAAAATAAATATTTTTCATGCCGAATGTCGGAAAGCGGACGAGCTTGCCAAAATAGAGGTCTCCGGTCTTCAGGAAGACCGCGTGAAACGTGTCTCTTCCCTCCACGACCCTCCATGCT
This sequence comes from Nanobdellota archaeon, assembly GCA_030695805.1. Lineage (GTDB taxonomy): Bacteria > Patescibacteriota > Minisyncoccia > UBA6257 > GWB1-50-10 > JAUYPG01. Next base: position 1,036 of record JAUYPG010000081.1, on the reverse strand, counting down.
ACGACTCCAATCAAAAGCGCCGCCAAAATAATGCTTACAATGACGAGTATGATATTAGTCGCGTTTCTTCGCTTCTTATGATGCGTTGTGTGTGTCTCTTCTTGCATGGTTCATATTATATACTATCCTGCTTTCACATTGCAAGTTTTGGATGTTCAACACCCAAATATTTGATGACTTCGTAAAAACGCTTGATGGACTCGGGAAGCGCCGCGTATATTTCTTCCGCCTTTTCTTCGCTGTATATGTGCGCCGCCTCGTTTCTCATGTCAACCATTTTTAACCAAAACTCGTCATACTCGATTACTTCTTGTTTATACGCTTCTCGTATGCAATCTTTGGGAGACATGCACACTATTCCTTTTTCGATTTCCAGAAAGGACTTTATCGTTTTCCACGCGAGATCGAGCGTGAACTCAAACCGTTGAATTGCTGAATCCCGCATGAATTCGTTCTTTGGTTGTTGCAGAACTTCTTCCAGCCGCTTCACCGCTTTTTCAAATTGTTTTTTTAGCACTTCTTGTTTTGTCATATTCTACCTGCTTGTAAGCGACTCCGTGCGCTGAAGCGCCACTTCCCTAAACTCTTTCCCGACTCTTTTAAAGTCAACAATCTCAATCTTATAGAGCGTGGGGAGATTTTCAATCTCTTCTTGTATCGCGAGCCATTCTCTTGAAGGGACTTGCGCTGGCCCCTCAACGCCTACATCAATATCTGATCTTTCATTACCTCCGCCGCTCACGCGTGATCCAAAGAAAAATATTCGATACGTCTCTGTATTAAGGTGTTTGTGTACAATTTTTACTATCTCTCCCTTTAATTGTTCGCTTGAGTAATGTTCTAATCTCATTCGCTCTATTCTACTTTTTTATTATGCGGGGGTCAATAAGCCAATATTTGGGTGTTCAACACCCAAATATTAAACTACTTTGCCGAGGAAGTCCGACTTCAATAATTAAAAACAATCTTTGGTTTTTTCATATTTTAATTAAGAAATTCACGAAGCGCGCCCTTGAACTTTGCGAGAAATGATGGG
>JAUYPG010000051.1 GCA_030695805.1 Nanobdellota archaeon | reverse complement strand
TATCAGGACTCAAATCAGGCGACATCATTGTGCGCGCGGGAGAATTCAAGGATCCCATTCCCACCGAGTCATTTATTACATTCACGAATGAGCACAAGGGAGAGACAATAACACTCGAAATTCTGCGGTCATCACAAACGCTTTCCATCGAGATGATGGTGCGCGCCGAGGTGCCCGAGGGACAGGGCGCCTTGGGAGTGGAACTCGTGGAAATTGGCCTTTCTCCCGAGCCCTTCCCTAAAAACGTGATTATGGGTACGAGAGCGACGTGGGAAAACCTTGCGCTCATCACGGGAAGCTTCTTCAAGCTCATAACCGGCATCTTTACGCGCCCCGAAATAGCCGAGGGGATTACAGGCCCCATCGGCATTGTGGGCATCGCGACCCAGGCCGGAAACCTGGGGCTCCCATATCTCATTCAACTCATGGCCCTCATCTCCCTAAATCTTGCGGTCCTGAACCTCATCCCGTTTCCCGCGCTCGACGGCGGTAGGATCCTTTTTCTCATCATCGAAAAAATCATTCGCCGCCCCATCCCATTCAAAGCGCAGGCAATCGCGAATACGGCAGGGTTTGCCATCCTCATTCTCCTTATGGTGCTTGTAACCATAAAAGACATCTCCGGCCTTGCGAATTAAGAACGTCTTCGTCCTCGCCTTGTTTTGATTTTGCGGAGGAGGGTGTGGTATAGTATTTTTATGACTACGGTGACTATTCCAAAAGAGGCGGCGGGGAAGAAAGATTTGGTGGCAATTCCTCGAGATTTTTATGAGGCGTTTTTGGGGTGGCGTGAAACGGTGAAAGAGTTTACACCAACTCTTCGGGATAAGAAAACGCTTGCTCGAGCGCGAAAAGATTACGCGGCAGGCCGTTATTTAACTCTTGATGAACTTGAACAACGGCTGGAAAATCGTCGTCCACGGAAACGTTGAGAAGCAGTTAGCAAAGATTCCCTGGGCGGATGTAGTCCGAATTAGACATGCGCTTCGCGAGCTTATTTTTAATCCGTATGATGGAGATGCGCAGAAACTTGGAGGAGAGGAAAGTGTATGGAGGCGGCGCGTGGGAAATTATCGGATCAAGTATGAAATTTTGAAAAACGAGCGCGTGATGTATGTGTTTGATGTTGAGCGGAGAACGTCGAGGACGTATTGAAAGCAATCTTTGTCATTAAGTTACTGGTTTTACGGAAATCGAATTTTTTGTTTTTCGTTTTTATGTTTGAGTACTTTATCAAACTAAAGTGCGCATGGAGATATGGTGGAAATTTAACTCATCGGATTTTTTGTTTAAGGCTTCAATATTTAATAATTTTAGGAACATTTCGGAGTATGTAGCGGACGCATTCATTTTGATTGACGCTTTTAGAAAGTCGGGGTATCGTAAAAATATGAAAAAGAAGTATTCGGTAATCGCAACCATCATCATCCTCGCCACAGTTGGGGGAGTTTACGGGTGGCAGAGAGCTGAAGAATGATACGTATGAAACCACCTTTTTGGTTGAATGGTGACATCATTCTTTCCTTAATAAATATATTGGCAGTTTTGATGGGATTTTTTTGGTTTCGTTTCAGATTGAAAATAGCGCGAAAAGAAAAAATACTTTTTTGGGGATTAGTCCCCTCAACAATATATGGGGCGGAAGACGCCCAGAAAATGCTTCGTTTGGACACGAGGTTTTATTACATCTACTCAATCCTGCTCAATCTGGGAGTTCAAACCATAATTCGTTTTGAGCTTGAAATAAACCTCTTATTATTCATCGTTCCAACAATCCTGCAAATCGCGCTGTTTATGTTGATACTTCAAACATACAGACAAGTTTTTGCCCTGTCTGGAGCAATTAGAAGGAATGCCCTGCTCGGCATTGGATTTTTCTTTTGGATTTTATTCTTCTTTCTTTTGGGGCTAGAACAAATCATTCGTTTTCCAATCTTCTTCGGCACATTCATAATGATGATAACGCGTAACGAGAATGTTTTCTTTTATGGATCAAGTGTGTATTCGTGGTTTGTAAGCATTACTTATCTCATGCTAGGAATCAGCGGAGAATATCTGTTAAAGAGAGTTTTTTTAAATACCCGGAAAATTGACCACTTTCAAGAAATGTAATATCGTAAAAATATGGATAAAAAGTACACAATCATCGCAACCATCATCATCCTCGCCATCGGAGGGGGGATTTATGCGTGGCAAAACAATACAGGCCCCTATAAGGGGTGGAAGACGTATAGGAATGATGAGGTGGGGTATAGCGTGAGGTATCCGGGGGAATATGTGGCGAACATTTCAGATTATGCACCCGGAACAGACCTGAGAGGGAATGTTGTTCTTCAAAAACTAGAAATAACAGACAGGGAATTTCCATACTACGTAAAAATCTCTTTTACGGCTTATGATAACTCCGATATGTTGTCAGCAGAAAAATGGGTAGAAAAAGAAATTGATCCGTATATTTTTCGTCCTGCGAGCACACAAAGGAGAACAACAATGGAAATTGACGGTTTTTCTGGATTCAGGGTGGAAATGAATAACGGACAATCTATAGTAGTAATAATACAACGAAAGGAAAAGATATTTGAGGTTGGACTTGGAGTATATGACCGAGAAAAAACTGCGGAAGGCAGAAAAACTTTTGAACGCGTGCTCAATTCTCTGCGTATAGATTAAAGTAAGATAATTATTTTTCTTTTTTACCCCCATTGCCTTTTTGCGGGGGTTGTTTTACGTTAAAGATGAGTCCTTAGCAAGGTGCTAGAGGACAGCTACTTGACAACTACATACTGGCTGAAAGGAAAGCACAGTGTTGTTTGCTGGTTTTTCGGACACGACACGACGCATCGCGATTGCAACGCTCATTGTGGCAACGCTCTTCACTGGAACATCACAGGCAGGAGAATTCTCCTTCATCTCGGACACGAGTGCACGTTTCCAAGAAGGACAGTTTCTGCCCGCGATTTTCGGTGACCCCTATCGGACCATGAACGAGGCAGGGATTCGCCCCTTCAGTGTGAGAGCGGAGCTGGAGACCTCGGGACGATATGCCGTGACGTTCGTGAATACGAGCGTGGCATGGCAGGTGGTAACCCTCGGAAACTTCACGGCAATGAGCATCGGAAACATTCCGAGCTCATTTCTCATCGGTCCCAAGGAAATAAGAACATTCCTCGGGATTGAGTTCTACAGCGATGGTCGGGAGCAGTACATCGAGTTCCGCACGAACAAAAATGCCATTCGCGCACTTGGCGCAAGGGCGGCAGACACTCTGGCGCGAGGGCTCTTTGCCAAAGCGCTTTCCTCTGATAACTTCAGAGGGAGTGATCTCCCGGAACTTGTTGGTGCTGTGGCGCCGGACATTGTGTTGGACGTGCTGACAAACCTTCTCTCTTCCAATGGCACAGGCGTCAACAACATCTTGGCGGAAAACTTCAATCTAGCAGTCCAGTCCTCCAATCCTCACACCGAATCAATCGCCTCCTTGATGCAACAGGCAACCAACAACCCGGAGGCGGCAAGAAAGTACAAAGAACTTGCCGCGCTACGTGCTCTTGATGCCATTCTGACAATCAAGGACGCTCTGGAAGTTCCGGAGAGAACCAACCTCATCCTCGAACTGATAGGAGGAACGATTGCTTCTCCTAACGAAGCAACCATCTTTCTCCGCGCAATCCCGCAGGGGAAACCCAAGATCACCCACATTGACCACGTCCGTGGCTTGAACACGCAACAACCCATCCAGATTCACGGACTGGGCTTCCAAAATGGGGCAGGGGTTACCCTTACGGCAAGTGATGGAACCTATCCAATCCCCGCGAGTCGGACAACCTTCGTGAGCGAGAATCTCATCGAGATTTCCGCGAATGTCACTGACATGACTGACCTCTGGTTCGCCCAAGTGGAGAATCCAGGCGGTCTCACGTCAGTGCGATACTTCTTCCTCGTCATCGCATCCAATCAATGGGTGCGCTTCGGGGAGTTGACCAACCCGCAACCTGCTGAAAGACAGCAAATCAACGTTCTTCCGGTCATGGAAGCGTTGGGCGTTCTTCGCGACAAACTCATCGAGTTCTTGAACCAGATAAACGTGGGAGATGGCCTGAATCGGTTCAGGCCGGACAACCTCCCCAACTTCGTTCTCACAAGCCAAGGCGAAATCGTCATCCCCACGGCCGAAGGCACCCTAACCCCAGGCGGAGGGCCAGGCATTCCGCCTGACCACGTCTGGTGGGCCATCATCTACATCATCCGAGGAGGGGATCCGGATGAGTACTACGCAATGGGACCCTTTTACACGATGGAAGAGGCCGAAGCAAAGACCAGAGAGCCGCAAACCCTCTGGCAGGAGAACAGGTTCAGCAAGGGAGACAGGAAGGCCGACCGAATTGACGGTCATCCTCATCACCAAGCGTTGGGAGCCCCACCGCCTCGTGAGCAAATCACGCTCGAGGAGCTCGCAAGGCGCTATCCTCCTCCGTGGAACCAGGGGCCACTCTACGCGACAGTAGAGTCCGGAGGAATGACACCGGTGAAACTGCACCGACCCTGGTACATGGGAACTCCTGTCTTCGTCTGGAGCTTGGATCCGGGGACAGGATCCCTGAAGATTCAGGATGGTGGCTGGTACCTCGAATGGACCCTCCCGAGAAACACCACGGGAAAACCAATCACGTACACCCTGTACTTGGTTGTGAATCCTAACCCCAATACATCAAGTCCCCCAAACACTTTCTCGGTAACCGTTCTCCCGGAAGACACCGAAGCTCCTATCATCACCATGCGAGGTGATGCGGTCGTTCTACTTACGAAAGGGAACGCGTGGAGCGACCCGGGCGCGACAGCAGAAGACAACGGCAAGCCCATTTCAGTGGAAACACGCGGCGAGGTAACGACGGGTGTGGTGGGAACCTACACTCTGACCTACGTCGCCCGCGATGCCGCTGGAAACGAATCATCCGTCACTCGTGTCGTGAATGTGGCGGAGGAGATCTATGAGTTCACCGTGGTCCTCCCGGAAGGCGCAAGCATTCTCCACGTCCCTTTGAAAGTAGAAGGGCTGGAGCGTGTGAGCGACCTGATCTCGCTCTTGGGCGAGAAAAACGTGCAGGTGGCCATTGTGGCGATAGAAGGTAAAGGTGTCCCTTTCCACCCGGACGTGACAGCAAGAGGGTCTGACACGGATATCAAGCTCGAGTCGTACACCGCAGTATTGCTGTGGATGCGGCAGGAAGTCAAAACCACTTTCAGGGGACGTAAGCCCGAGGGAAGAGTCGAACTCCGAAAGGGCTGGAATTTCGTAGGCATTCCACTGAAAGGCGCGGTGAAGAAGGTAAGCGACTTTGCCGCACTCTCAAGAGACATTTCCCACATCTACTGGGACGACAGAGAGGGAGCGCACAATCGCTGGCTTATTCGACAAGTCAATGGCAGATATATCGGCACTGACGAGGAAATTCGCGGCGGAGTGGGGCTTGACGTATTCACCAACGCCGACGCAACACTCACAATAGAGGGCGAAGCGTGGCAGAACCCCGCACCTGCCGCATCGCCCCGGCTGTCTTTGTGGGAAGAAGCTCTTCTCGGAGACACGCGTCTTTTCCCGAACTACCCGAACCCGTTCAACCCGGAAACATGGATTCCGTTTCAGTTGTCCGAGGATGCCGATGTTTCCCTTACGGTCTACGACCTGACGGGCAATGTTGTCCGCGTCCTCGACATGGGCCGCCTCCCGGCCGGTTCATACACTAGCCGGGCAAAAGCCGCCCGCTGGGATGGCACGAACACGCTCGGCGAGCGCGTCGCGAGCGGGCCCTACCTCTATCGGATTGAGGCAGGTTCGTATAGCGCGACACGACGCATGGTCATCCTGAAGTAGGCACGCAACGCGCCACCATCACAAGTCCCCCTCGGCCACACGGTTAGTTAGGGGGGCTTCTTTTTTTTATATTCGCCTACGAATACCTCGTCGCTTGCGGCGAGGTTACAATAAACAGGCGAAAATAACCCCGAGCGAGTCCCGCTTTTGCGGGACGACGAGGGGTTACCTTTGGGCGATACCGCACCGCTTGCGGCGCGGTAGGTTATGTTCGCCCACAATCCCATTCTCACGTTCTCAAGAACGTGAGAATGGAAAGTTTTCGCGATTGCCATCTGCAATATCATATTAGACGCGATCGCGTCTAATATGATATTTTTGCGTCATCATTGTTTTTCCTTTATCCTGAGTCCTGAGACCTATGTTCAGTATTACTTCCAAAGACCTCTCCTCCCGCGCCCGCACGGGCCTCATACACACCCCTCACGGCGAAATCGAAACACCGGCGTATGTAATCGTGGGGACTCACGCCGAAGTGCGGACTCTTACCCCAGAAGACCTCAAACACACACAGACGCAAGCCGTAATCACAAATGCCTATCATCTGCGAGAAAATCCGCGGGACGTGCACGATATGCTGGGGTGGCAGGGACCTATCATGACCGACTCCGGCGGCTTCCAGGTCTTTAGCTTGGGCTTTGGTCGAGAACACAATATAGGAAAAGTCGTCTCCATATTTCCGGAACATAATGCGAAAGAGTTTCACGAACCGGAAAAAAATCTTGTGCGAATCACGGATGAGGGAGCATATTTTCTTGCCCCGAAGAGCGCCGAAGGGACGACGGAAAAGGGAGAGCAGTTTTTAGGGCCGAAGGAGTCCATGCAAATTCAACACAAGCTGGGAGCCGACATCATCTTTGCCTTTGACGAATGCACCTCGCCTCTGCACGACTACGAATACACCAAAAAATCCCTTGCCCGCACGCACGCATGGGAAAAAATTTGTCTTGACCTTCAACTTACAACTTACAACTTTCAACTCTTATACGGAATAGTGCAGGGCGGAGAATTCCGCGATCTGCGGGAAGAAAGCGCGAAGTATATCGGCTCTATGCCTTTTGACGGCTTCGCGATAGGCGGGTCGCTCGGAAGATCACGAAGCCAGGCCTTTGATATCCTCGACTGGACCATCCCGCTCCTCCCGGAAACAAAGCCCCGCCATTTCTTGGGAATTGGAAAAATCGAAGACCTTTTTGACGGAGTGAGGGCTGGCATAGATACATTTGACTGCGTAATCCCAACCCGCGAAGCAAGACACGGCCGCCTCTGGGGGAAAAGGGGATATTTTGATATTATAAAAAGCATCTGGAAAGACGATGCCTCGCCTATCGAGGAGGGGTGTGCCTGCCCGACCTGTGAAGCGTTGACAAAAAAAGAACTGCACGAACGCTTCAGGGCGAAAGATAAAAGCGCGGCAAGATACGCCACAATCCACAACGTCTTCTTTTTCAACAACCTCATGAAACAAATCCGCGTCGCGATTCAAGAAAACGCCTTTCAAAAACTGAAAAAACAATACCTTGCGATTAGAAATTAGTTGTAGTTTGTTTACTTTCAACTTACAACTTTTCCTTCGACCCCGAGCTCAGGACCGAGGGGCAACTTACAACTTTTATGCTAAACCCCGAACTCATAGAAAAAACCCGGTTCTGGGCCCTGACGCCCGAAAAGACCCTCGAACTTTTAGAGGGGGGCGAAGAGGGCCTCTCTGGGGCGGAAGCGAGAGAACGGCAAAAAACATTCGACAAAAACACAATCCGCGATGGCGCGAGCGTAACAAAAACAAAAATCCTCTGGAATCAGTTTAAGAGCCCCCTTATCCTCATTCTGCTTATAGCCGGAGGGGTAACAGTCGTTCTTGAAAGCTTCACCGACGGCATTTTTATCTTCGCGGCCGTTTTTATAAACACCGCTCTCGGCTTCTACCAAGAGTATAAGGCGGAAACCACCCTTGAATCGCTAAGGTCCTATATAAAAGAACGCGCCCGCCTTATCCGAGAAAACATTGAAGAAGAAAAAGACGCCGAAGAAATCGTACCCGGGGACATTGTCCGTTTAAGAACAGGAGCAAGGGTTCCGGCGGATATCCGCCTCCTGGGCGCGACCGACCTCGAAATAGACGAATCAATACTGACAGGAGAATCCCTGCCTGTCGTGAAAAAAATACAAAAAACAGGGGAGGGCGCGCCGGTCGCGGAGAGACATTGCATGGTCTTCGGAGGCACGCTCGTAACGAACGGCATGGCCGTAGGAGTCGTAACCGCGACCGGGAACAGAACCGAACTCGGACGAATCGCCGCGATGGTCCGAAAAGAAGAGAGAGGAACCCCCCTTCAAAGAGCAATCGCGCGCTTCTCCGTCCGTGTGACAGTCGCCCTTTTGATCTTCATTGGCATCCTTTTTTTCATAGGCACATGGAAGGGCTACGGCTACTTTGAGATGTTTCTCATATCCGTCGCGGTTGCCGTATCCGTCGTTCCCGAAGGCCTTCCTATCGCGCTTACCGTAATTCTCGCGGTAGGAGTGAAAAAACTCGCAAAAAGAAAAGGGGTCATCCGCCAGCTCCTTGCCGCCGAAACCCTCGGCAGGACAACCGTCATCATGACGGATAAAACCGGAACGCTCACGGAAGGAAAGATGGAGCTCTCCGCGATCACGGGAGAAGGCCCCAAAGAAGAAGTCCTCGCGCTTGCGATGATGGCGCTCGGCATGCGGGGCGAGGAAACGCTCGCTGAAGGACCAATCGAACGCGCGTGCGCGAAGGCGGCAAAGGAGTACAAGATTCTCCTTCCCGATGCGCGTCAAAAAATCGAATTTCTGGAATACAAGCCATTTAATTCGAGAGACAAATGGAGCGGCGCGTGTACGAACGATGGAAAAACAAAAACCTGGGCGATTATAGGGGCGCCGGAAGTGATCACGGAACGAATCGGAGCGCATGCGTCGCAAAAAGAGACGATTCACAAAGAAACCGATCGGTTCGCGCGGGAAGGGGGAAGGGTGCTTGCCGTCGCGAAAGGAAAATCATTTCTGGGGC
>JAUYPG010000039.1 GCA_030695805.1 Nanobdellota archaeon | reverse complement strand
ATTCGGATCAAGCGGTCTTAATGTAACGATGGTGCCGGAACCCTTTGTGGCATCCTCTAAAATTTTTACGATGTCAGGATGCGTCTCTTCCGACACAACGTATTGGATCGCCTCCCCCACGCAAAACCCAGTGTTTTTCCGCTCTTCCTGATGAAGACGGCGAAGAGCCCGAATCATTCCCTCCCTCCTCAACTCTTCTGTAATCGTCGTATCAAAATCCACATCACTCTGAATAGATTCATCAAAAACAATCTCCCTCACATTCACCTCCTCCTTCAAAATTTCCAAAAGGACTGAATCAACTTTCAACTTTTCCTTCGACCCCGAGCTCAGGACCGAGGGGAAACTTTTAACTTTTAACTTTTGTAGCGGCTGCCTCACCGGTATCCCCGCCTCACTCCGTTTCGCCAAGGCCTTACTCGCAATACTTCGTATCACTTCCATGTCTGCGAGAAATTTTCGATCTTCTTTGGAAATCTTTTTTGTCTTTGGCCACACCTGAAGATGAACTGATTCTTCCATATTTACTCCGCCAAATAATTCCACGAGATTTTTATAAATAATCTCCGCGAGATGCGGCATAAAAGGCGCGATTGCCTTGCTTGTCGTCAAAAGCGCGTCATACAATGTCGAGAAAAACGCGCTATCCGTCCGCCCTCGGCTCCGACGAACATACCATGTTGAAAGATCATTCACATAGTCCGCGATTGCCCGCGTCGCCCGAACCGTGTCATATTTTTCTAACCCTTCCGTTACGCCAGAAACCAGCTCATTCGTCCGCACAGAAATCCATTTGTCCAAAAGCGCGTTCGCGGAATTCGCTTTCTCGCCCTTCGCGCGAACCCTCCACTCCGCCTGCGTCCCGTACGTCCTCAAATACTGAAAGCAGTTCCACAAAATCGTAACCACCTTCCGATACCCCGTCTCCAAATCCTTCACGCTAAAATTCAAATTCTCCGCCTGCATCACAACTGAATTCATTAAATAAAATCTCAATGAATCCACCCCGTACTTTTCTATCACAACCCACGGGTCTGGAAAATTATTTTTCGACTTCGACATCTTGGACCCGTCCTCCGCCAAAATCGTCCCTGTGGTAACCACGCTCAGAAACGGCGCCTTCCCGAAAAGTGAAAGTCCCAAGACGTGCATCACATAAAACCACGCTCTGGTCTGCGCGATATACTCCGCCACAAACTGCGCCGGATATCGCGATGTAAAAATCTTTTTCTGTTCCTCGTCAAACGGATAATGATATTCGGCAAACGGCATGGAACCTGCCTCCATCCACGAATCAAAAATCTCCGGCACTCGCCGCGCCTCGCCTCCGCATTCGCATTTCAAAATCACCTCATCAATATAAGGACGGTGTAAGTCTTCAAGATCCACACCCAGCTCCTTAACGCTCCCTACCACAATATCTTTCTTGCATTTCTCACACCGCCACACCGGAATCGGGTTCCCCCAATACCTGTTCCGAGAAATGTTCCAGTCCGGAGCCGCTTCCACGCTCTTCGCGTACCGCCCAAATTTCAAATGTTCGGGATACCAGTTAATCTCCTTCTCGTTTGATTTCAGCAAATCCTTTTTTATCTTCCCAACATTCACAAACCACGCCGGAATAGCATTGTAAAAAAGTTTGTTGGAGCACCGCCAACAGTGCGGATATGAATGTTCATGCTTCTCCGGAGGAAACATAAGTCCTCGCTTCCCCAAATCTTCAATTACAAGCTTATTCGCCTTCTCAAAATACGCGCCCCGCAAAAACTCCGGCGCCTTCTCATTAAAATGCCCCCGCTCGTCCAGCATCGGCGCCACAGGCAAGCCCTCCTTCAAGCCAAGATTATAATCGTCCTCACCATAAGCCGTCGCGATGTGCACAATTCCCGTTCCTTCGTCTGTCGTCACAAAATCCGCCGCGTACACTCTGTGCGCCTTCGGATCCCCCGCTATTCCCTCTGTTTGAAAAAGCGACTCATACTCCAAACCAACCAAATCCTTCCCCAAAAATTCAGATACGATTTTGTAATCTACGGCGAGCGTCTTCAATCGCTCCTTTGCAATAATAAAAAACTCGTTGTTTTGGAAATTGGAAATTGCCCCTCGGTCCTGAGCTCGGGATCGAAGGAGAAATTGGAAATTGCAGTAAACCACATCGGGGTTTACTGCCAAAGCCACATTCCCCGGCAGAGTCCACGGCGTCGTCGTCCACGCAAGCAAGAAAACATCCTCGCCTTTGCGTAATTCGTTTATTCGTTTATTCGCAACCGATTCGTTATTCGGCGAGATTTTAAATTTCGCGATTACCGATTCCTCGGTAATTGTTTTATACGAATTATCCATCGCCACCTCAAAATTTGAAACCGGCGTCTCGCATCGCGGACAATAGAGTAAGACCTTTCTTCCCTCGTACACCAACCCCTTTTTGTAAAGTTCCTTAAACGCCCACCAGACCGACTCCATATAATCCCTATCCATCGTCTTATAAGAATTATCAAAATCAATCCATCTTCCCATACGGCGAATCATCTTCCGCCACTCCGAAACGTACTGAAGCACCGTCGAGCAACACGTCTCATTAAACTTCGCGACTCCAATCTTCTCCTCAATATCCTTTTTCCCGGAAATACCCAGTCCCCGCTCAACAATCTCCTCAATGGGAAGCCCGTGGCAATCCCATCCCCATCGCCTCCGCACAAATCTTCCCTTCATTGTCTGATACCGAGGAATCACGTCTTTAATAGTTGAAGCCAAAATATGCCCGTAATGAGGCAAACCCGTAGCAAAAGGAGGCCCGTCATAAAAAGAATATGGTTTTCCCTTCGTCGTCTTCTCAAGCGTCTTTTCAAAAATATGATTCTCTTCCCAGAACTTCGTTACCTCCTTCTCAAACTCCGGCAAAGAGAACTTGTCCAAGTCGCCAAACATAATAAGCCCATTCTATCAGCCCCCTCCTTCAACTTCAATATAAGGGTGTTCAACACCCTTATATTGAATTATCAAGAAAATAGTCCTACAGTACATTTAGTTCCGCAACGCGAGCAACCAGCGGCCATCATAGAGCTGGCGGGGAAGCATAGCACCTCGAGATTTCTAACCGCGGTTGAGTACCCAGCTCCATGCTCAACCTGTCGCGTCCCCCGCGGAACAACGACGGGCGACCCATTTCCAAGGTCGCCCGCTCTACGTTTTATGTCGAGCTGTCTTACTCCGCCAGCTGACGGATTTCGCTTTTCATCATTTCTCGTTTCCCATTTTTCATTTCATTGGTACAATGCAAACGTGTCTTCCCTCGCAGAAAACAAACGCGCCCGCTTCGACTATGAAGTCCTCGAGACCTTTCAGGCAGGCATCGAGCTTACCGGCCATGAGGTAAGGTCGCTAAAAACACGAGGCGGCTCCCTTTTTGGCGGCCACGTCATGATCCGCGGAGGCGAAGCAAAGCTCGTGGGCCTCGAGATCCCCTCCTTCCAGCCGAAAAACGCGCCGGAAGGATATGACCCCGCGCGCACAAAACGCCTGCTTCTGAAAAAAGATGAGATAAAACACCTCTTTGGAAAAACGCAGGAAGGATTGACAATAGTGCCGATAAAATTGTATAATAATCCACGCGGGAAAATAAAAATTGAGATCGCGCTTGCCCGTGGAAGAAAAAAACACGACAAACGAGAGCTCATTAAAAAACGGGACGCGGAAAAAGAGATAAGAAAAAATCTCCGCAGAAAATAATAACGCGTGTCTGCGTCTCATCTGCGTCAATCCGCGTCAATGGGGACGAAGGGCTTCGACGGGAATATCCTCTTATACACTGCAAGCCGAGTGGGCGACCTCGTAAAACACGCCAAACCTATAACTGCAAACCAAAGAGTTGCGGCACCAGCATTCGCTTACGCGTAACTGGTGAACTCTCTTCCTTAACGAAGAGGGCATCGGTCCCGACGCTTCATAGGGATACGCCGGTGTAATACCTGAAGCTCGCCGCGGCAAGCCGACTCCGTACCTGCGGCTAAAAAAGGAGTCAGCACCGTTTCTTCTAAAGAACTAAGCTTGTAGAAAGTGTATGGGAAGCTTCTCGGATGCGAGTTCAACTCTCGCCGTCTCCACACGAATTTCGTCTAAATTTTCAAGATGAAATCGCAAAAAACTTAACTACGAAATTCAGTGTCCCGAGGAGTCCGCCCGCTGGCGGACGACGAAGGGCAACAATATACATAGACAACAAAAGAACTCCGTAGTATCATCAAGGTACCTTGATTATTAAACGCAGAAATAGAAACTTCCAAAGGTGGCAGCCGAAGCCGGTTATTACGAACCGCAGAAACGCGGGTATTACCGCGAAAGAAGTGCGCGTATTAAACGAGGCGGGCGAACATTTGGGCATTATGAAAATCGAAGAGGCGCTGACGCTTGCGATGGAGCGCGGCCTCGATCTTATCGAGCTCACGGAAAGCGCGGACCCGCCCGTAGTTCGGATTATGAGTTTTGACAAATTCCGATATCAAAAAGAAAAAGACGACAAAAAGCAAAAAAAGGAGCAAAAAGCGAAAGACATGAAACGCATGCGCATCACCCCGCGCATGGCCGAAAACGATCTGAAAGTAAAAGCAAAGAAGGTGTCCGAATTTCTGGAAAAAGGACATCGGGTGGAAATCGAAATTTTCTTAAGAGGCAGGGAAAAAGCGCACCAGGGCATAGGCCTCCAAAAACTCGAAAACTTCTTCCCCTTGATAGAGGTGCCAATCCAGAAGATGTCGGAACCGAAAAAATCCCTTCGCGGCTTCTCCGCCCAAATTCAAAAAAAATAAATAGCCAGGATATCCGATATCCCGAATATTAAAACTCTCCCGCCTTGCAGAGAATTACAAAACCTGTTATACAACATAGGTATTTACATTCGCGTCATTCGCGTGAATTCGCGTAATATTCGCGTCGCATCATGAACAAGGCAATCTCAAAAAGAATAAAGATAACAGGAGGAGGAAAGATAAAACGGCGTGCCATGGGCCTGGGGCACTCGAAAACAAACAAAAACGCGGACCAGCTCCTCCGCAAAAAAAGACAGCGGGGACTGGGATTTTCCGCGCGAGTTATAAACAAATACCTGAAATAACTGAACAATGACAACATGACCATAACGATGACAAGGTGTCATGGTCATAGTCATCGTCATAGTGCAAAGCCATGCCTCGAGTAAAACGCGGAATCACAAAACATAAAAAGCGCGAGAAACTTATGAAAGCCGTAAAGGGCTTTCGTTGGGGCAGAAAAAACAACATCAAGCTCGCGAAAGAAGCCGTGCTTCACGCGTGGAGCCACGCCTTCGTAGGGAGAAAACAAAAGAAAAGAGAATACCGCTCTCTCTGGAACGTGCGGATCAACGCGGCGGTCCGCGAGCACGGGATGAAATACTCCGAATTCATCCACGCCTTAAAACAAAAAAATATCGCTTTGGATAGAAAAATCCTCTCCCAAATCGCGAACGAAAACCCCGATGTCTTCAAACAAATAGTGGAGGAAGTGAGGAAATAATTGAAGATACGGCTACGAATACAAATTGCTGTGCGTATCAATATCAATAAAAACAATCACGTCTTCTTCCTCGCCAAACACATACACTGCCCGCCAATCGCCGGTGATGTTTATACTCCACTGACCCACCCTATCTCCAGTTAAGGGATGATTGTTCAATAATGAATGGTTTGAATCCTCAAAAAACAAATTTCTTCGTTCCTTAAATCTCTCTTTAAGTTTTGGAGACAACTTCCGAAATTTCTTCTCAAAATTCCGATGAAGATGAATTGTCATATATCCCCGTACGCACTCACAAAGAATTCAAATACGCATCCATCTCTGTGGCGCTTCGAAAAACCGGCGAAAGATTCTTTCCCTCTTTTACGTCTTGATGTAAGCGGTCAAGCCGCTTTTTAACCGAGGGTTTCAGCTCGCCCTCCAAAAAAAAGTACACTTCCTTGGTTCGCACGAGTTGCCCAAGATACCCGTTGATAATCGTACTAAGAGGCATGCCCAATTCCCGCGCCACCTTTTGCGCCTTCTCCTTAATCACCCTATCTGTCTTTATATTGATAACTGCTTTCATATACACATAGTATATACCATAGCAACACTCCGTCAACTACATTTCGCGAGCGAAGCGAGCAAATTTCTACCGAATTTCTATCGAATATCCGTACATCCCCAAATCCACCCTCCCGTTTTTAATAAGAACCCCCTCACCTCGAAGCATGCGCGCCTTCTTTTGAAGCCCTCCCGCGTATCCGCGCAAAGTCCCGTCAGTTGCCACAACCCGGTGGCACGGCACGACAGGAGCGTGAGGATTTTTATTCAGCGCGTTTCCCACTGCCCGCGCCGACCTGGGGTGCCCGATGGCCAGGGCGAGTTCCGCGTACGTTGCGACGCGGCCTCGCGGAATGCGCGCTACTGCCCTTAACACTTTTTCCTTGAAACTTGTCATGAGCTTGTCGAATGATGGTGTCATACGCGAGCTTCAAAATCTCCCGCAAGTTCTTATGTTTTATGGTCTGAAACGCGCGATCATACAGAAACCACCCGTATCCCTCATGTTCCGAAGAAAGGCGCACCTGCGGATTACGGGTCTCCGCGAGATAAAACGACACATGCTTTGATATCTTGTCGCCGTCCCTCTGAAACACAAACCGATCTTGCGCCTTAAAATAGTCCTTGTTAAATCGCAGGTCTTTATACAAAATCCCGGTCTCTTCCTGCGCTTCGCGGACCGCGGCACGGAAACTCCTCTCCCCCTCCTCAAGCTTCCCCTTCGGGAAATTCCAGTACCCGCCCCCGTGATAAAGAAGCAGAAACTTCGGCCCCTCGGGCGTTTTCCGGTAAATAATAATTCCTGCGGAAATTTCCTGACTCATAACGCCCTATTATACTATTTATTACTTTCCAAAAACAAACTCCTTGCCATCAAAAGAAAAAATAACAGAGTCCCCGGCCGAAACCTCTCCTCGCAAAATCATCTCCGCGAGCCGTCCGCGCGCCTCTTCCGAGATGACCTTTCGGAGAGGCCGCGCGCCGAACACATTACTGTACCCGCGCCGAGCAATCTCACGGATCGCGCTCTCCTCGCACTTCAAGTCAATGCCGTTTGAAGACCGAACCTGGTCCGTGAGCTCCCGAAGAAGAATCTGCGCGATCTGAAAAATCTCTTGCTGATTCAAATCGCGAAACACAATAATGTCCGAAAACCGATTCAAAAGTTCCGGCTTAAAATATGTGGTAAGTTTGCCCTTCAATGCGTCCGCGATTTCTCCCGCGCTCCTCCCCTTCTCAATCTCCGTCTTCACGAAGTCCGAATGCGCGTTCGAGGTCGCAATCACGATCGTGTTCTCAAACTGCACGGTCCGCCCCAAACTATCCGTAAGCCGTCCATCATCAAATACCTGAAGAAAAAGATTTAAAACATCCGGATGCGCCTTCTCAAATTCGTCGAGGAGAATCAAACTATATGGATGCTCGCGGATCGTATCCGTAAGACCGCCGGTAGTCGCGCCGTCCGGCGTCCCAATCAATCGAAAAATACTCTGCCTATCCTGGTACTCGGACATATCAAATCGCCGCATGGCATCCCGCGATCCGAACTGCGCCTCCGCAAGAATCTTGGAAAGCTCGGTCTTTCCGACGCCTGTCGGCCCCACAAAAAGAAATACCGCGATGGGGCCCCCCGTGCGCGACAGCCCCGACCGATACTCGCGGAGAGCACGCGAAACCGCGGACACCGCCTCGCTCTGGTTCACGAGCCGTTTATGAATCGTGTCTTCGAGATGAAGAAGCTTCTCCGCCTCCGCTTCCCCTGCTATTCCCAAAGGCAAACCGACCTCTTCCTCTGCCACCCGAGTGGCGGCCTCCGGCGATAAAATCTGCGCCTTCTCCCGGGACGCGCGGGCAAGGGCCTCCTTCAAAAGATCGAGAGCGGAAGTAGGAAGGGGTTTGGAAACGATGTGCCGGTCCGCGATCTCGACGATCCGCCGGATCGCGGGGATTGTCACAAAAACCCCGAATTGCTTTTCAAGCGGAAGCGCGGCATACGTCAAAAATCGTATGGCCTCCGCGGCGCTCATCTCCTCGACCCGGATGATTTCAAACTGCTCCACAAAATCGGATCGCGGCTCAACAAGCGCTTTGAATTCACGCGGATACGTATCGCCAAGAAGAGGAATGGAGCCACTCCGCACGATAGGCAGTAAAACATCAATGGCGGAAACCCCTCCCTTACCGAACGGCTTAAAGAGTTCATGAATATCGGGCACAAAAACCAGCACGTTCCCGGCGATCATGATCTCGTCAGAGATTTTGGTAAGCCGACCCGCGAGTTCCTCCGGTGAAGCATCCGCGAGTATCCGCGAAATGCTTAAAGACAAAATTCTGCGGTCAAAAAGGAAGGGCGGCACCTCGTCCCGCGTCATACGGTAAGCAAGGTGATGCAAGAGCGCGGTCTTCCCCACCCCGGGCTCGCCGACTAAAATCGCATTTGGCTTGCCCGGCCGGGTTAAGGCGTCAAGTAACTGCGCGTACTCCTTTTCATGCCCCACAAGGAGCCCGCCACCTCGGGCGCGAACCAAAGCCGTAACGTCCTCGCTAAACTGGTCAAGCGTGGGAGTGGGCCGCGAGGTAAGGGCGCGATTCACCGAAGGACTCCGCCTCATGCGCGGATGCGCTCCGGCATATCCTCCTAAAAGAGAAAAAGATCGGGAAATTCCCGAGGATTCGCGCGCACGACGCTCCATAAAAACGGCGTCATGCACATCCGAAACCGAAAGCCGGAATTTCCGCAAAGTCCTCTCAAAAACAGCCGAAGAAGAGGAAAAAATTCCGGCGAAAAGAAACAAGGGCTGAATGTAATCTTCGCGAGCGTCCGCCGCGATAACAAAAGCGGAAGAGACCGCGACGCGAACGCCCTCAAGAAAACCAGCGTCGCCGAGAGCGTTCCGATCCCCGGACGTCTCCGAAGAATGCGCGGAAATTTCGGCAAGAAACTCTTCGCGGGAAACGCCGAGACGGTAAAACGCTCGGCGCACATCCTTGCGTCCCGAAAGTTCTGAAAAAAGAGCAAAAGTGAAATCCTGACCAGTGGCCTTCGCGTACCGAAAAGCCGAGGAAACCGCGCGAAGCGACGCTGGAGACAAAAACCGAGCCACGTTCAAGGAGGCCCCGTCTTTCCGATGAAGCGCGCGTAAAATCGAATCCTCTCCTCTCCAAATATGAAGAAAGCGATCTCCCAAAAAAAGCGCGAAAAAAATGCCGAGAAAAAACAAACGAGGGATACCGGAAAGAATCGAAAATACGGCAAGGACGGACAAAACCGAATAAAAAACATAGGAAAAAAGACGGACCAAAAACTCTTCCGGAGATGAGAGTCCGAATCGCGTATCCCGAAAATACAACCTTTCCATTATATTCGCGTCATTCGCATGTATTCGCATATATTTGTGTCGCTTATCCAAAAATGATTCGCACTAAAAGATACGGCGGAACACAAAGCCAGAGAAGAAATATGGAGGCCGCGAAAAAAAGAAAGACAACATAAAAAACAAGGCCGACAAAAAACCGCGCGACGCGATATGGCACTCCCAAAATATATCCCAGAGCCGAAAAGTCCTTATAAAGGGGCTGAAATAGATGTTTGACCGTAACCCGCCACCCGAAAGAACGATCGAACCAAGCAACCGAATGCGCCACGAAATTCCACCACGTCCGAAATCCCCCGACATACCAGTGTTGAAAAAACTCGGCAACTCGATACACAACCCGATGAACCAAATATACAAATACCATTACCTATCATTATACCACCATTCTCCGTACACTCCTCGCCCGCGCACAATGAAAAAATCTCATCATGGTCATACAAAAAAAGTAAGTCCCTCGAACTCGTGGCTTGAAGCCAAAGAGTCCAAGGGACAAGGGTGGGGCGCTGACCGCCGAGGGTCAGTAGCTACTCGCTGACGGCAACGACCCAACGCCAGAGGCCGTCGAAACCGAGGAGAGTCCAGCGGAAGCCGGACCCGCCACGCGTCCAGACATACGGGAAGACCGCATAGCCGCCCGGGTCCACCCAGGAAGAGTCGGCGAAACCGATCGGACCATTCTTATCAGGAGTCGGGTAGGCCTTTCTGAATGCCTCCCGCCACTGCCCCTCTGCCGGAGTGCCGTGCTCCGCGAGCTTTTGCCGCACTTCGTCCAAATCACGGCAATAACCCACGGAGACGAGGCGGAAGCGGCGAGTGTGGACGCCCACAAGCTTCACGCCCGTGAACTTCCATCTCTCGGGGTCGTATCCGTCCTTGAGGACCATCGCGATGGGGTCGCTCTCGGGGGCACCCAAGTCAATCGTGAGAGCGAAGATTTCACCCTCGACGAGGTGCGTGCGGATCGCCGAAACGTCTCTCTTGGCCATCACACGGCCTCCCATAAAACATTCACCTCTCATCCCTCGCCCTCATTAGCAAGAGACCCCAGGTGAATTTAGATTTCAACGCTAAAAACAAGAAAGCACAAAACTAACTAAACGTCAAATTTCTAAAAATATCTAACTTCCTCTTCAAGTTGTATTCCAAACTTATCAAAAACCTTCTTCTTCAAAATCCGCGCGAGTGCTTTCACGTCCCGCGCCGTTCCGGTGCCATCGTTCACGAACAAATTCCCGTGGAAGTCCGCGATATAAATCCCTCCTTCGCGAAGACCCTTTGCACCAACTTGCTCCAAAAGCCAGCCCGCGGGAATCTTCCCGTCAATAATTTTCGCCTTATCCACCAACGCAAGCGACTTTTTTGAAACGTCCTTTACCAAGACATTCTTAAAAAAACTCCCCGGACACCGCAGCCCCGGCTTATACTTCTTTTCCCTCGTCTTAACTATCTCCTCGGATTTTGCCTTAAGATCCTTCTTGTCCCCGGCTTGAAATTGCAAAATAACGCTAAGTATTGAAAAATTTTTGTCCTTAAAAATACTGTGCCGATATTTGAATCCGCACTCTTCGTTGGATAAAATGCCCGCCTCTCCCCCTTCAACATCAAAAAAATTCACCGATTTCACAATCCCTGAAACAGACTGACCGTAAGCTCCGGCATTTCCGAAAACCGCTCCGCCAACCGTTCCGGGAATCCCCGAAAGCGTCTCTAATCCCGCCCACCCTTTTGAAATTGCTTTTTTAATTAAATCCGCAAGCCAAACTCCCGCCTCCGCCTCAATCACTCGTTCCGAATCGGATACTTTCATTTTCTTAAAAATCAGCCTTATAACCAGACCTAAAAAACCTTCGTCGGCAAAAACTACATTGCTCCCGCCCGCGAAAATTTTATAAGAAATATCATTCTTTACCGCCCATTGAACCGCCTCCTTTAATTCTTCTGATTTCTTCGCCTCAAAAAAATACCGCGCCACACCCCCAATTCCGAAGGTGCTCATCGGTGCCAAAGACACATTCTCCTGTATGCGCAGATCATTCATGTTCCGCCTCATGGTATCCCAACCGCCCAAAATTGACAAAACAAACAACCGAAATCGTTTCCGGTTGTTTGTTTTCTGCGCCCTCGAGAGGAATCGTCCCTGGGAATGCGGTACATTAAACTCGCTCCGCTTCGTAATGTACATCGCATTCCCTTCGATTCTCTATCGCAAGCAAATAAATTTACTTGCTCCGCGGGCTTGTTCACTTCGTTCACTGCGCCCTCGAGAGGAATCGAACCCCTATCTTAAGCTCCGGAAGCTCACGTCCTATCCTTTGAACGACGAGGGCAAGTATTCCACATTATTCCCCAAAAACAAAGGTCCCGCAACTGCCAATTTTCTCCGAACGAAGTGAGGTAAGAAAATTGAGCATCCCGAGAAGCAAAGCGACGAGGGACCTCATCTGCCAACCGGCGAAGACAAGGGACTCCTGTCGTCTTCTACTTTCTATTTTCTAGATTCTAGCGACTAAAGTAAACACCTGATACCCCAAGGCGCAAAGAAACACGATATAAAGAAGCGGGAGTAGAGCTCGCCAGCCGTTCTTCGGAAACGCCCTCTGCCATATCGCAAGAACAAAAATACCCTCAAGCGCGAGAAAAAGCCCGCCCGCGAGAGATACGACCTCGAAAAATCCCCGAAACCCGAAAGCGTACAAGACCAAAGGCAAAAAGAGCGGAATCATGACCGCAAGGGTCCGCGAAATTTTAAGATCAAACTTCAAATTATCCCGCACGTTCCGCCCGATCACAAAATACGAAGTCCAGATAGCGACGAGTCCGAACCCGCCGAGGAGCCGCAGAAGCAGAGGAGAAAGAAAAAGCCCGCCGACCGCCTCTGGAGTTGGCGAAGGATTAAGGCGCAAAATCCCAAGAACAAAAAAACCATACACAAGAGCGGGAATGATTGAGCCAAGAAACACTGCGAGCGA
>JAUYPG010000038.1 GCA_030695805.1 Nanobdellota archaeon | reverse complement strand
AAGCCGCAAATCTCGAAAGCAATAAAGAAGTGCGAAAACTCGTCGGTGCTTATATTGAAGGAAAAGTAAACGGCTGGCGTATCGCGCGCGACTGGATGAATCTTGGGTTAAGCGCGTTTTTGCCGGCGGAGGCGGCGACCGCGGGCGGGAGCCGGGCGTTTGCCTATGGCGTCCTGGGAAGCATGGAGCGGGCGGCAACGGCAAGTAAGAAATTTTCAAAAGAAGAATGGGCAAGAGAAATTGCCGGGCGGAGAGAAAGATACCAAAATTTTTTGGAAAAAATCAAAGAAGAAGAATTAAAACCGGAAGTGGAAAGAAAAAGCCGCAGGAAGCTTTGGGAGGAAGCGCAGGGAGAGGCGCGGAAAAAAGAGAGGGGGCGCGTGGGGTATGTTTTAAATGACGTTGTAAACGTGGCGAGGAAAGAGTGGTGGAGGGCGATGCGTTTTCAGGGAAAAGTAGAGGGAAGGGAAGAAAGGAAGTGGGTTGACGCGGTGCAGGCGTACGCGGCGGCAGTCAGGGCTCTCGGGTTGGGCGGCCACGCGCTTCATAGTTTTTTGCAGGGAATGGAGGCAGGCAGCGCGGGCACTTCTTTTTTGGAGGTACTCCAACATAAATTTGAAGGAAACTCCGACGAGGTCGCGGGCAATGTGATTCAAGACCTGTTCGTAAAAAACCCCAAGCGCGCCCTTTTAGCTTATCCGCGGATGATAGGAGGGGGTTTGCGCTGGATTACGCATTGGGGAGAGGAGGAGTTGGTAAGCGCCGCAGAGGGCGGTATGGCGGGAGAACTCATTTCAAAGACGGAATTCCAAGCGCAGAAAAGCGCGGTTGAAGGGTTTTTAAGAGCGAAAAATCCAGAAGCTTTGAAACTCATCGAGATATCGCCCGAGGGCAAGATAACGGTTCGGGGGTATCCGGATGTGCAGGCGAAGTTTGAAGATTCCGGAGATATTGTGGTGTGGGATTTGCGTCATGATAAAACAAGAGGGATGCCTCAACCTCGTATTATGCATCCAGGGGATGTCGCGTTTCGTCCGATGACGGAAAGTGAAGCAAAGGCACGAATCCCCGAAATTTCGACTTCGGCTCCGACAGAAGGAGCAACAACTTCGATCATAACCGAAAAACATCTTGAATTAGGAAAGGTGAGGAAAGGCGAGGGTGTGTGGCAGGCCGTGCGCCGCCAGATTGAGGCAAGCCCTGTGGAGTGGGGGTTTACAGGAAGAGACGCAAGCGATACAAAAGCCGTGCACGCTTGGGCGAATCGTGAAACATGGAACATCTTGACTCGTGATGAATACATAAAAGACGGGCTTGAAACCGGAGTTCGGTACGATCCGGAGCATTCTGTTTCCTATGTGTTGGAAAAAGATACGGACGACACAACGCACGTGGCGGAGTACATTGAAGGCGAATGGCAGGGAGACGAAAGTACGGGAAAGCTGGATGAGTATGAATATAATCGGTGGAAACCAAAACCGGAAGGCGCTTCGGTAGCCACGTCCTCCGAAGAAAAGCCCGAAGAGTTACACGCACAGGAAGGGGAACGCCCGCAAGGAGAGAAACCTAAACTGATGACTGAAGAGGATTTAAGGGCGGCACGAGCAAGAGATAATGAGCACGAATTCCAAGGAACTCTTAAGCAGTTTGACAAAATAATGGAAGAATCGAGGGGGGCGCAAGCCGAAGATATAAAAGGGCTAGATGAACTTGTTGAGCAATATGAAAATGACGCAAAACCTACAGCGTCCATTGCCGATCATTCGGATGATCATGGACGCGACGATGAAAATATAGTAGAAGAAAAACCAAAACCGCCCGTCACGCAGGAAACAGGAGAAAGTTTAGAATACAAACGTTTCGGACGCATGACCGTAGCACAATTTAACAAAGAGAGCGCAGATAAGATCAGGGCAGACATCACTTTTATTGAAAACAGTAAAACCCCAGAAGCAGAAAAAAAGACGTTGATAGAAGGTCTTAACGCAATACTTAAAGTAAGAGAAACAATAGACGAAAAAGTCACGAACATTCTTGAACATATACGACAAAACAACAAGTTATTGTGGGATAGCGGAACGCTTGCGGATAAAACCGTGGAAGAACTAATACGAGAGCATGGCGCTCAAGTTGTACCAGAGGAGCCGATTCCTTATGTTGAAGCGGCGCAAGCCGCAAAATTTGAAGTGGACGCAAGCATCCCAGGACTTGCAGAAAAAGGAATTAAGATTGGTATAGGCGCGATAGGAGAAACCACTACGATACGGGAAGTACTGAATCCAAAATTCTCCAATAGTCCGAACGCAAGCATTGTGAAGGGAAGAGGAGACCTTCGTAAGCTCGTCCATGATCTTGTCTTTAATAAAGAACGAACGTCCCAAGAACAGCAGGAGCTTTTAAATCGCCCCGCGAAAGGATTTTTGATTGAGAATTTGCAAGAACCCCAAGCAAGAACAGGCGAAAAACAAACAGTTGGTGAGGACGCTTCCGATGTGCCAGAGGCGCCGCAACAAAGAACACAATCAGGAGCAGAGATGGCCGCAGGAGCAACTGAAATACTCAAAGAAGGCAAGGAGGCATTTCATGCGGGCGTTTGGCGTCTTATGGAACAAGATAATCGAGAGTGGTTTGATAGCCGAGTGCAAATATTTGACGACAAGTTTAACAAAAAGCAGACAAGCATAGAAAAGATGGAAGAAATTGTTGGGGGCTTTGGGCAGGTACACGACCCGGAAAAATCTCGGGGCGAGAACATGGCAGGCGCGATTATGCGTGACCTGGACGCGAGAGTGCAAAATGGAACAATTAAGGACATCCCAAGGGAACTCGTTGGGGAATATAAAATTTTCGTAGGCGCGCTTGCGGACTGGGCAGAAAAAGCGAGAGATATGAATGATGCAAGTAAAAAAATAAGCCCGGAAGCCGCGGCAGAAATCATCCGGTATCGGGACATAATACAGGGGCTGGAATCGGCGGAAGTGACAGGTCTTCCTGCGCAGACGGCGACGACCGCGACTGTGGCGGAAAATGTTCTAGCAGGCGAAGCGCCCCCAAGTTCGAAAATGCCGGAGGTTCCGGAAATTGGAGGGGGCAGAGAATTGGTAGGGAAAACAGGGGCAACTCACGTGGTATTCAGTAAAGAGCCGAATGGAGGCATATCGCTAAATATCATGGAGGGCTTTTCGCTGGGGGTAGGGAAAATGCAACTTCAAGACATTGACCAAAAATGGGGAGACAAGGTGCTGGCGCACCTGCAACAAAAATATAATGATGGCACGGCAATGGATAGATTTGCGACGGCGCGGGACAGGATAGTCCCAATGCAAGTGGCAAACATGATGACTTTCAAGGACATCCTGAAAAGCTCCCATGTCACGGCGGAAGAGAGAGCCGCGATTGAACGACAGATAGTAATAATCGAAAATGGTTTGGTGCGGCAATACGGAGACGTTTTTAAGGGCATTGGAGAGAAAATAGGGAAAACGACGGGCTTGAAGAAAGAATAAGGCGTGAAGAAAGAAAAAGAGTAAAAAATATCATTTTATCTGCGGCCGCTGGTAAAATGATAAAAATAGAAAATGAAAAAAAAGCCAAGTGAAACGAAAATTATTGAAAAACTGCGGGAGAACGAAGAAGAGTTTTTGGAGATAGTAAAAAAAGAGTGGGATGTCTTGCAAAAAAACGCGAAAAAGGAAAAATTGGTTGCCCAGGGAAAAGAGGCGGCGCTTGTAACAACAAAGGTGCTCTTTGCAGTGCTCGCGGTAGCGGGCATTTGCACGGTAGCGTTGGTGGCTCCCAAAGTATTCACCATGTATGGAATGTCCTCCCGCCGAAAGACATATGTGAATAAAAAGGGGACTTTAGAGAAGCTCCATTATATGAAGCGACGTGGATATGTTGACCTCGAAAAACTGGATAAGATGAAATACAAGGTAAAATTAACGGAAAAAGGAAGAGCGAAAATGCTCCTCACCCTGTTTGATGGAATGGGAAAGGAAATAAAGAAAGATTGGGACGGAGTGTGGAGGATAGTCGCTTTTGACATACCGGAAACACGCAAACAAGAAAGAGATGGATTCAGGAAAAAACTTCGAGATATCGGATTTCATACGCTTCAGCAGAGCGTGTTTATCTGTCCGTACGCGTGCAAAAAAGAATTGGAATTCATTATGTCGGTATTCGACATAGAGAGGTTTGTAAAAATAATTGAAGTAAAACATATTTCTGAAGAGGGAGAGTTATGGAAAGCGTTTGGAATGTAAAATCATGGCTGTAAAATAAAAAATGTCATTTTACCAGCGGCCGCTGGTAAAATGACATTTTTTATTTTAAGTGATTAACTATCTTATTATTTTGTTTTTATGTTGCTACCTTGTGTTGCTATGTTGTTCTGTGTTTTATTTTTGTCAAAATAGAAGCGGCCACAGATAAAATGACAAAAATAGAAAACGTAAAAAAGGTGATGGGAGAGTCATGGGTGGCGAGCTGTTTAGACGAAAATAAAAAATGTCAAAATAGAAGCGGCCGCTTCTATTTTGACAAAAAGTAAAAATGTAAAAAGAAACAAGGAAAATACCAAAAAGAAAATAAGAAACAAAGAACCGCACCGCCCGCTTCGCTCACGACCCGTAGCTTCGCCACGAGGCGAGAGAAAGATGAGCAAGCCCAGCACCATTTTTTTCAGAAAAATGGTGCTGGGCAAGCGACAAGATATTGTATGTGAAAATAAAGGAAATATAATCGGAGCATAAAAAATATCATTATAGAAGCGGCCGCAGATAAAATGATATTTTTTATTTTAGATAATTGTTCGTATTATATTCTGGTGTATTGTATTGAATTCCATTTTTGTCATTTTACCAGCGGCCGCTGGTAAAATGACAAAAAGAAAAACGAATGAAAGAAAATGAAGAAAATGATTGAGGAGAAATGTTTGGCGAGATGTTTTAGGCAAAAATAAAACAGAGCCGGTGGGGATTCCCAACGCGGCTCTGTTGGTTGTTCGTGCCTGTCATCCCGCCGAGGCGGGGCTAGGGCTTGATCAGTTCGTATCTGAGAGCGACGACCGCGGCGGTCGCCGTTTTTCGGATGGCCCTTCTTCCGCTTACCTTCTCGGTGTCATTGGTGGCCAACGCCGTGGCAAGCGCGAGGAGGGGCATCCCGATTTTGCCCTGTTGCTCTTTAACGGCGGCCAAGGTTTCTTTGACGGGCAGAAGAGCCGCGTCAATGAGGCCTTGAACCGCCGCCTTGTCGAGATGCTCGACGGCGGCGAAGCGCGCAATGTCCGCGACGTACTTGTCCAAGGTTTCTTGCAGGTGGCGAGCCACCTGCTTGAGCTCATCTACAGCCGTAGCGCGTCCGCTCAGGAGTTCATTGGTGCTCTTCGCGAGCCCCATAATCTCCTTCGCGGTCTGCTGAAGCGCGACGAGCTCCGCCTTGGCGACTTCTGTCGCCTTGGCGCCCGCCTTGGCTTCCACCAAGGCGACGAGCTCGGCCGTCATGAGATCTTCGGGCTCGATATGCCCGACGACCTCAAACGCGATCGCCTCGTAGGCGTCCTCCGTGAACTTAGGGTGTTCGCGGGCTACGGCGACGGCATCCGCCATGACCGCGAATATGACTTCTAGATACACGGGTTTGCCGCGCTTTCGGAGCTCGCCGAGTTTCGTGGCGAGGCGAGTTCTTGCCTGGACTTCGTTTAACCCCGCGGCGACGTAGAATGCCGCGAAGTCGAAGTCGTCCGGAATGGACGCGAAGTTGGAGTTGACCCAAGTCCGGGTCGCGGTTCCCGGAGGAACGACCACGGTCGGGGCCGGGGCAGGCGTCGGGGCCGAGGACAGAGTCGGCGCAGGTTGACGTTTGAGTTTGGCGACCTCCGTCGTCACGGCTTTTTGGGCCGTCGCGCCGAACGCGACACCGAGAACAAGAGTAAGAGCAAGAACCGAAGCGAGATTTCGTTTCATCGAAAAGTCCTTTCACGGAGCTCGATGTTCGGGGTTTACGAAACGTGCTCCAAGCAGACATCTGCCAGGAGCGCCGAAACTCTCTTGAGGTATTCAAGGGAGGATGTTGTTGCCTATTTAAGGTAGCCCTTCGACAAGCTCAGGGTATAAATAAGTGCCAAAATCCTCCCTTGAAAAGCACCAAAAAAGGAAAACAAGATAATATGCAGTTTTCAAGGTCCAGTCAGATTATGAAGAATCTTATAAACTATAATTAAAAAAATGTCAATACTTGCCAAGAAACACAAAAATAAGGTATAAAGAGAAGCATAAATCCGCAGACAGCAGGTGCAAACGCTCCAACACACTCGAAGGTATCCCTTCGACTTCGCTCAGGGGATATATTTTGTAGATTGGGAGCGGAAGCTTAATTACCTGTCGAGGACACAGACAATGACGATAACGATGACAATGACAAGCGATGTCATGGTCATAGTCATTTTGTTATTGTGTGAAAACTTCTGCGGCCAAAAGGTCGTTTTTTATTTTGGAAAGTCCAACACGAATGACACAAATAAAGCACGAACAACACGAAGACGTAATAAAATTCGCGTTGTTCGCGCAAGATTCGCATTGTTCGTATTGGGCGCTGAAAGCATCATGCTGACACGCAAACAAAAAGAAATCCTCGCGAAAGAGGAGTCGAAAAAAATAGGGGAGACGAAGACGCTCATCTTCACGGACTTCACCGGGCTTTCCGCGAGCGCGGGGGACGCCCTCCGGAAATCCCTCCGGGAACTCGGGGCAAAGTACCGCGTTATGAAAAAGCGCATCTTGGGAATCGTTCTGAAAGATCACGGCATTCCAATAACAGCGAAAGACCTGAAGGGACAGGTGGGGGTGGTGCTCTCGCCCGAAGGAATGCCGGAGACCGCGGGGAAGGTGTTTACATTTTTCAAGGAGAACAAGGAAAGATTTAAAATTCTCGGGGGAGTCGAGATGGAAGGGAAAAGGGTCTTCGCGAAAGCGGAGGTGGAGATGATTGGGAACCTGCCATCGAGAGAAGTTCTCTTGGGACAGCTGGTCTATATGATAGGAAGCCCGATAAGGTCGCTTGCGTTTGTGTTACAGGAAAGGGCGAAAGTAAAATAAATTACTAAGTACTAATTTCTAATTACTAATAAAATCCCAATGCCCTAATGATCCAATGTTTACGTAATGTTTAGACATTTGAACATTGGTGTTTGGCCATTGATTAGAAATTAGATATTAGAAATTCTAACAAAGTATGGAAAAATTCAAAGATATCATAGAACAAATCGAAAAGTTAACCGTGGTGGAGCTCGCGGAGCTGGTCCACACGCTTGAGGAAAAGTTTGGCGTCTCGGCCGCCGCGATGGCCCAGGCCGGCGCCAGCGCCAGCGCCGGAGCCGCGGAAGAAAAGGACTCGTTTAACGTGGTCCTGAAAAACGCCGGAGGATCGAAAATCAATGTCATAAAGGCAGTGAAAGAGATTACCGGATTGGGGCTGAAGGAGGCGAAAGATATAGTGGACGGGGCCCCAAAGACAATAAAGGAAGGAGTAAAGAAAGCGGACGCGGAGGAGATAAAGAAGAAGCTTGAAGAAGCGGGAGCTGTTGTGGAACTTCAGTAAACGCAGATTAACGCGGACAAAGAAAAACGAACCCGCCTAGGCGGGTTCGTTTTGTGATTTCAGAAAAAATAAGTACAATAGAGAAAAGTCGCGCGCTTAGCTCAGTGGCAGAGCGTTCGCTTCACACGCGAAAGGCCGCAGGTCCGATCCCTGCAGCGCGCACAAGTAATTTTAGAGCGACAACGAATAATCAATATATGGATATCGGACCCCGCCTTGGCGGGGTCCGATATCCCGCGACAACTTAAAACTGACAACTATTTTCGTGTGAACGCCTGCTTCGGCGGCAACTGCGTCGCCTTGTACGCCGGCCAAAATCCGGCGACGATGCCGATTAAGCTAGAAAATCCAAGAATAAGCCCGATAAACCATAAGGGGGTGATGAAGATATCAATGGATTGTCCTCCGAGCTGGTGAGCAAGAAGGTTCAGGCCAAAATTGACAAGCTCGGTACTGCCGTAGCCCACAACAATTCCAAGCGCCCCGCCGAGAACCCCCATCATAAACGATTCGGTAAGGAATAAATTCCGCACGTCTCCGTCCGTCGCTCCCAGGGCCTTCAAAATACCGACCTCAAAGGTGCGCTCAAGGAAGCTGACGATCATGGTGTTAAACATGCCGACCGCGGCGACGACAAGAGCGGTAATGCCGAAGATTCCGAGCACGATCGTGATGACGCGCATGACTTTCGTCGCCTGCTTGACGAGATCAATGCGCGCGGAGATAAGGTATCCTTTTTCGAGGAGCGCGTCGCGGAGGGGCTCGACGGACTCCGCGTCCCGCGCCTTCACAAGAACCTTATTATAAAAAGGAAGGGGCTTCGAAATAAGATGACGGGGGATAAAAGCGAAGGGGGGCTGGAGCTCATCCACGATCACGCCCACAATAGGGAGAGGATTTGGAAGCTGGATTACGTCGGTCACGATACCCTGCTCGTCTTGAAGAAAAATAGTGAAATTAAGGGTCTCCCCAAGGAATTTTTCATATTGCTCCACGTCAAGCTGGGGGGCGGGGGTCGCCACGTTTTCGTTTTGGGGGCCAGGAGCCGGAGGAAGCAGGTCCTCGTCCTTAAGAAGACCAGCGAGCTTCAGGACAGAATTTGAAACAATGATGCCCTCTTCCCCTTCCTTCAAGGGGGATCCTACGTTCGGAATCTCTCCGGAGAGGCGGAAGTAGTTCGGTTCCACAATCCGCGTGATAACGAGCCCAACCGCGTCGTCGCGATTGATCTCTCCGGCAAACTCTCCGACCGGACTCGTTTCAGCAACCGCGGGGATAAGAGAAAGGGCATCCAAGTCGTCGTCCGTGACTTCGAGGCCCGTCTCCGAAGGATAGAACATTTCAAGGGTGATAAGAGAGTCCTCGGTCGAGACGAGCTTGCCGATAAGGGTGAACTGAAGCCCGTAGCCCAGGGAGATGAGAAAAAGCACGGTCCCGATGCCGAAAGACATTCCGAGCACGGTAAGAAAGGTGCGCGCGGGCTTTGTCTTGAAGGTCCGAAGAGAAAGGCGGAGAAGGTCGCTCGTCCAGAGCCGGTGGCGCACATGAGGGCGCGGCGTCTTTTTTGTCGGTTCCGGAGCAGGGCGCGGACCCGCGCCCTGCGGAGGCGAAGTTTTATTTTTTTTGTTCTTCATATATTTTTATGGGTTCGTTTTTTGAATCCGAGTCGTTTTTTGGAGGAGGATTTTCCGCGGGCGGAGGAAGAGGAGGAGCGCCAGATCCCTCAAGAATTGTTTCCATGCGTTCAGAGGCGTGCTGGGCCGCGCGAAAGGAAATGCCCGCGCCCGCCCTTCGGGTTGGAGCGTGAAGCCGTTCCCGAAACATTTCAGGAGTAATCTTCCCTCGAATTCGATCCTGGATAAGAAGGTCAAGATGCTTTCTCTGGGCCGCGCCGATCTTCCCCTCATATTCTTCCAGCATCCAGACGCGCAGATCTTCGGTCTCGGATTGGAGGGAGGCCTCATGATGTTCCGCAAGGCGCTTGTAGAACGATTGGATATGATGGCGTTCAGAGATAATTTTTTCCACATACTCGCCGAGGTTCCGCGCCTTTTGCGCCCAGAGCCCGACCCCGCCCTCCCGCAAGGACTGGTCGAGTTTATACCGGAACTGCCCGGCGGTGAGCTTGTCTTCAAATCGTTCCTGAAGAAATTTGCGAAAACGCTGGACCTCTTCCGGCGAGTAGCCCCGCAGAAGAATTACGGAAAGGGTCTGCGCCACAAGGCCGGGAGAGGGAATGTAACCGGGTCCCGCGCCAGAAGGCGAGAGAGGGGAGAGCGACAATCCTCCTTCGGTTGAAAGCGGCGTGATGAGCTCCTGAAACAGGTGCTCCGTGATGGACTTCGCGAGTTCGGGGCGCTTATGGGTCTCCTCGGACTTCAAAATCTTCCCGTCCCTCATGAAAAAGACGCGCTTCGCGTCCCGCAAACTCCACGCCTCGTGCGTTACCATAACAATCGTGCGTCCGTCTTTTTCGTTTAGCTCTTTCAAAAATTCAAGCACCTTATTCGCGTTTTCCGAATCAAGGTTTCCGAGGGGCTCATCGGCTACTATGATAGGAGGATCATTCGCGAGCGCGCGCGCGATGCCGACCCGTTGCTGTTGGCCTCCGGAAAGTTCATGAGGATAGCGGTTCGCGAGATGCTTGATCGCGAGTCGGTCAAGAAGGACTGCCGCTTTCTTGTCCCGCTCCCGAGGCCGGACGCCGAGAAAAGCCATGGGAAGCGCGACGTTCGCGAGAATCGTAAGAGAGGGGAGGAGGTTGAACCCCTGGAAAACAATCCCAATGCCGTCCTGCCGATATTTCGCGAGCTCATTAGGAGAAAGTCGGGAAATATCTTTTTCGCTTACGACGACTTTTCCTCCCTGTGGCTGTTCAATACCGGAGATCGCGTAGAGGAGAGAGGTCTTTCCGCAACCGGAAGGCCCGAAGAAAGCGACATACTCTCCGTGCTGGATGTCTATACTCACGTTCTGAATAGCCCAGACCTCGGCGGGCTTTCCGCGGTCGTACCAAAAATTTACTTTTTCGAGTTGAATGATGGGAGGCATGGCAACAAAATTTAATTTCCCCCGCCGCGGGCAGGGTCCCGCTGTGGCGGGATAATTTCTAATTCATTATATTATACCAGATTAGCAAACACAAAACTTAAAAACTAGCCCTCCCGTATCTTGAAAGGACTTATTTTCGTAGGCAAAAATAAATAAACTGCCCCACCGGCCCTTGGTCGGCTCGGTCGAATTCTAGGCGACGAGGCGTTGTAGGCGAACATAAAAACATTCTATCAAAAATGCGGCTAGGAAACAATTACTATCTTTACCAGACGGCCGTCTGGTAAAGATAGTAAAAGAACATTAGCGCACCGCCCGGCCTTTGTTCTGTCATCCGGCCTTTGTTCTGCCTCGGCGGGGC
>JAUYPG010000033.1 GCA_030695805.1 Nanobdellota archaeon | reverse complement strand
GTTCGTGCGGCATTCGTGTCATTCGTGTTGGTTTCTACCGTTCCTTAAACGATTGCTCAAATCTCCCCACGTCCGCGCAATCCGCGTTCCTCGTGCACTGCTGTTCGGAATCTTCAACGCTTCCGGAAACGCCGGAAATCGGAGATGAAACCTTCTTTGAAAACTCCGCCGCGTAATTGCAAAAACTATTCTTCGTGCAAACAGGTCTGCGGTCCGCGTTCCCGGTTTCCGTGGTCAAAACGTCCAGCAACGTCTTCCCGGCGGACTCATGGGACCACGCCGTGCAATTCGCGCCGGAAACGCACGACTTCACCCGATAAATATAGACCGTGTCGGATTTGAGTCCGGCTCCATTCTTGTCGTCGCCAATCGCGGCCTCGGCAAAATTATTACGAACAACTTCAAAAAACGCCTCATAATCCGGTGCTACCCGCGCCCCTGAAATCTGTACGGAAAAAAGCGACGAAAACATTTTCTGTCCGCGAAGAACAAGGGACTGAAAGGGAAACGTATAAGTCCTATCAGTCCTGCTAGACTTATTCGCCCCGTCATCTGCGTTAATCTGCGCCCCATCTGCGTGTATCTGCGCCTTAAGAAAGAGAGGCGACGCCGTCTTCCGGACAAACGCGCTAAGCGCCCGCACGCGCTCCCCAACGGTGTCAAGCAGGTTCGCGAAAAACACGCGAGAAGGTATAAAAACTGGGACTGGATTAAATTTAACCGATATTGACCCGCCTCCCGCACCAGTCCATACCTTGCACGATGTTCCCTCCACCCCACGATCGCACCCGCCAATCCAACTCGTAACAAAACCTGGGTTTGGGGTAGCCGTAAACCATGATTCAACGTTAGGAGACACTAAACCATTACACCTGTTTTCTGGAGCTCCATTTGCCTTAGAACAATCAAACGAACCGCTAACCAATCCTCCTCCGAGTCCGCCCTCTATAACCACCGTAAACCCAACTTTATTAAGCTTAAACTGAGCAATAACCGTCGCATTCCCAGTAACAGTGCACGGGTTTCCGCTTCCGCTCGAACATCCAGACCACGACTCAAAAACAGAGTCCCCTGATGCCGTCGCCGTCAAAGTTGCCGAAGTTCCTTTCGGATACTCGCATGACGACCCAATAGAACACGGGGACACGGTTCCCGACCCGTCTCCGAGCTTTCTTACGCCCACCACAAAATGCGTTGTCGCGCTCCCCAAGTCAAGAAAGCGAGAATAAATTTTTCCGATGCTTCCGCCGAAATCCTTCACTGCGCGCGCCTCGTACGCGTACCCCGTATCCGACACAAGGCCGGAATCCGTCCATTCTTCTGCGTTGGCGGCCGTAGTATAAACGCGAATCCCTCCGCGAAAAATCTCATACCCATCTTCTTTCGCGGACTTATCCGTCCACGTAACACGAATACGCGAACTCGAAAGCGCCTCCGCGCGGGGAGTGTCGGGCGTCTTCAACATTGTCGTGGTTGCAACCGTTTCGGAAAACGGTCCACACGCCGGGTCCGGCTTGCCCACCTGTCCCGCAACCGGTTTCGTCCGATACTTAGAATTATTATCCTCGTCCTTCAACGGAATCTGCGAGCAGGAAGATGCTCGGTAATGATACGTCGTCCCCTCTTCAAGCGAATTATCAATGTGAGAAAATCGCTTCTTGACCGGAGCGCTCAGCGGGTTCGGCACAAAGGGCAAAAGCCCGCCGCGATCGCCAAGCATCTCGACATCCGTCACCCTTAAAAGCATCTCCCGAGTCGCCTTCTCAGCCGAAAAACCTATGAGCTCAGACCCGGGATTCTTCACCCGCGCGATAATGTGGTCATACGGCGTCCAGTTTGTTGCGTTGTCCCACTGGAGTCGTATCTCCGAATCGCTGAGAGAAATCGCCGGACGCAACGCGGGGTCCGCCCCTCCGGGACTCAGAGGATATGTAAGCAAAGCAGGAGTAAGACGCGCGCGCTCTATAAAAAATTTTCTATCTTTTCTCGTATCATTGTCCTTCCAGTTAACCCAAAGTATCTTGTCGGTCTGCGCGAACACCTTTACATTCGTCGGAGAAAGCGTCTGCGGATAACACCCCGCGGGAACCTCGCGGGTATTCTTCGTAACCGTAGCGCCTCCAACATCATACCGAACCTCCGCCTTATAATAGTATCGCTTTTTAAGTGCTACCGCCTGTTTATCGGTGCACCCCCCCGTCAAAACTCCGCCGTCAAAACACAAACCCGAGGAATTTAGGTCATTAATAATGGAATGAACTTTTGAAAAAGCGCCTCCCTCAATTTTCCGAAAAATATCCACGTCGTGAGCCACGACAGGCATTCCTCCCCACCCCACTCGAATTTGAAGCGCGACAGGGTCCACGCACGAGGCGGAAACATACGGCTCCAGATCACGAATCTCGACGGTCTTCGTGTCAAATAGTCCGGTATCGCGCACACTAACCTTGACCGTGGCCGTACCCGGAGTATCCGGAGCGGTATATCGCGCCGAATTCGGGCTCCCCGGAGCAAGAGACGCGATGGAGCCCGCGCTCGGGCCCTCGACCACGCTCCAGTCAAGTATGCTTGCGCATCCCGTTCTGTTGTACGAAACGCGCGCCGTAAAATCAGTTGTCTGCCCTACATTCACGCTCCGCGGAAATCCTTCAATAACAACTCCGCTCGCCAGACACTCCAGAGTACAGCTCGGATCCGTCGCGGGATCGCACACTCCTCCTCCCCCCGTCGAAAGAGTTGAACTCCCGATAAACTGAATCCATCCGCCAACGTCGTCTCCCCACGCCCAGCCGGAAAACACCTTCTCTCCATTCAGTGTTGCCTCCTGGTCCGCCACAGTCACGTTCCCCTTACAACTCGCGCCAGTCCCCCCGCCCGAAATCAATGGATTCGCGTCTCCAACACACACGCCGTAATCCGCCCCGCGCAAATTCACCCATCCGGTCCACGCGCCCTTCGTAGGGTCTGCCGCCAAAAACTTCGCCCATCCTTGGACCACGCCCGTCTTCGCGTTCAACTCCGCGACGCATCCGCTCCTCGAAGGACACCCCGCTAAATCGCCCTCGCTAAACGAAAGCCATCCGTATCCGCAGGTCGCGCTTGGCCCGCGATCCTCCTTGCACCGAATCCCGCTCCACGCGTATCCCGAAAGTTTCTGAAATCCGGCCCCGTCTTTCGTATTGCCGACAAAAACATTGTAGGGAGACCCGGTGCCCGCGGCGCTGTTCCGTGAACTCAAACTAATCCACCCGACCCCAAGCGCGTTCCCCGCGCCCTCGCCAGCATTCGCCCACGCCCAGCCCTTCAGCGGTCTTACGTTCAAGTCAACGGCAACAATGTCCGAACCGTCCTCTGCCGGAGCTGACCACAATACTCCCGATATGGCGCGCACGCGATAATAAATCATAGTCAGCGAACCCGAGTAACGATACGAACACCGCGGCGCCGCTGGAGTGGCGCCGATGGCGGCCGTAGCGCACGCATATTTCTCTGCTCCGCTATTTCTATTATTCCAAGGCCCGCTCCTCGTCGTCGCCCATTCCACGACAAAACTATCTTCAATCCCAGATCTGTCTGTCCAAGAAAATGACACGTCCGCTCCCGTGTCAGAAATATTAGAGGGAGTTGCGGCAAGCCCCTCCGGCCTCGCAACACCGGTCTCCTTATCCTCCGAACGGCAACTCTTCAACTCCTCGCCCAGAACATCATCCCGAACAACACAAAACTGAACCCGATATTTTCTGCCTGAAGCAGCGGGAATAGTCCTTGTAAAATTAGGGAGGCCCGCGTTAATACGATATTCCACGCCGCCGATTCCCGAAATCGTAAAATGCCCCATAAAAGAATCAGGATACGTCCACGAAACCGTAATGTTATTTTGTGTTGAAGAAAATGCTAAATCAGAAGGAAGGTCAGGAGGAAATGGAAGGGCCCCGACCGTGGCCGCGGACAATACAAGGGACTTTCGGGTTTGATTGGGAGAACACCAGCTACTCGTGTGAAGCGCTTGAACCTTATACGAATACGAATTCGCGGGAGCAAGATCCGCGCTATTGTCTCGGTACGTGAAATAGCCCTCGGCATCAACTTCAAATGAATCATCCTCGATAGTTCCTCTCCCAATGGGCGTAAGTCCTGTAATGTCAAAATCCCCGTCTCCAAGACGGCGGAAAATCTGAAACTCTCCGGCTTCCGGCTTCATGTTTACGTCTCCTTTCCAGCGCACAAGAACCGTTTTATTGGTCCGCCTGCTTTCAAGGTTTTCTCCGACCCACGAGACAAAAATATCGCGCGGCGCCACGGGAACAGGATACACACTCTCCGAAAAAACCCGCACACTCCCATGAAAGTTATCCGCTCCGGGAGGAAACGCCGCCTCCGCGCCGGAAGACCCTTTGGTAATCACACGATAAGAAAATGTCTCGCTTGGAGAAAGTCCGGTATCCGTGAACTTATACGCGTACGTTCCGTTGCCTCCCCCTGCGGGACCAGATATAAAGCCCGTGGACGGAATTGCGGGAGAAGTAAGAACGCCGCCCCCGCTTTGCTTTCTCTGCGCCTCAAACCACACGCCATCCGACGGCCTCTCATCCCCAGCGCCAACCACCAATTTCCACGTCACTTCAGCGGAACAGGTATTTTTGAAAGCGGAGGATTGCAAATCACTCGGTGGCTGAAGCGAACCCGCCCGCACGAAGGGCGGAAAAGAAAACAAAAATCCAACAAGTCCTATTAGACCTATCAGTCCTATTAGACCTATCCGCGTCTTGTCCGCGTTCATCTGCGCTTTGAACATCAAATGTATTATACCAAAAAAAATACGCGGAGTCCTTAAATCTTTACATTTTTAAATATTGATTGTGAATTACGAAATGCCTTACTTTTGTCATCCCGTGCTTGACACGGGATCCAGTACCATTGAAAAAAGACATTTCGTAAATCCTATCGTCCCATCCTCCCCACAAACAAAACATCTAAAACGCTCGCAAAAAATCCCCTCGATGTCCCATCAGTCCTATCAGTCCCATCTGTCCTATCCGTCGGATTCGCGCCAGCCACCGGACACCTCTCCCCAAACTCCCGCGCCACCGTCACCAAATCCACAATATCAATCACCCCATCGCCGTTGATATCCTCCGGCCCGAGGGAGGGCCCCGTCTCCCCAAACCTCCGCCCAACCATCACCAAATCCACAATATCTATCGCCCCGTCTCCATTTATGTCTGCGGGACAGGCCGCAGGGAGTGGTAAAGGAATCCACGCGTCATGTTCAGGGTCAAATAACGCCCCCGGCGCGCCTGCCCCGCCTCCGCTCTCCGCCTGTGGTGAGTCCTTCAGTCCTGAGGACTTCAGGATCGAAGGACCTGCCGAATCCACTGAACCACTCGGACACGCCACGGTTTCAACATGAACATTATGAAACACCCCCTCCGACGGCACCGTCCCGCGAGGTGTCCACACGTCAACCCGCTTCTTTTTTCCCTTCGCCATTCTGTCCTCCACACGAAGCACCTTCTCGCCCCTTCCTTTAATGACGACTTTGATACAGCTCCCAAGCGGATGTTTTTCCAGTAAATCGGGAGAAAGAGCGACAATTCCCGGACGCGTCTCTGTTCCCAACGCGGTCTTTCCGGAAAGCGTGTAAAAACTAAGCGTGTTCGTCCCACTCTGCGCGAACGCAAAAAAAGGAAGAAAGAAGAAAATAAAAATAAACTTCCGCATAACCAGAAGAATATCAAAAACTTTTAAATCCTTCAAACAAGGAGGCGGGATGTCGTTCCCCGCTTAGCGGGGTGCGACATCCCAAATGCCTGTACTGAGCCCAGTCGAAGTATTGATTCGTACCTTACCGCGCCCCCACCCAAAAAATCGCCTTCAATATGCTCCCAAACGTCA
The DNA here is from genome assembly GCA_030695805.1 of Nanobdellota archaeon. GTDB lineage: Bacteria > Patescibacteriota > Minisyncoccia > UBA6257 > GWB1-50-10 > JAUYPG01. The sequence goes on along the minus strand of JAUYPG010000033.1, from coordinate 3,473 downwards.
TCGGTTCCTTCTCTTTTATTCCCTGAGCCAGTTTATCCTGAGCCGAGTCGAAGGAAAGGGCTACATTATTGCCCGAGTTCGCGCCAGCCACCGGACACCTCTCCTCACAAAACCCAAAACACGGATCTCAAAAAAGAACACGCCTCCGCTTATAACGATACTATTTGCAAACCGGAAATGCGCTTAAAGTCCCGAATATTTCTTGTAACCACGGGAGTTTTCGTAAAGAGCGCGGACGCCGCAATGATGGCGTCCGGAAACTTTATTTTGTTTTCTCGTCGAATTTCTGCGGCTATCCGAGAAACAAGGCGACTAAATGAAACAGAAATAAAATTTTCCTCGAGAAATTGCTCGGTATATTTTTGTTCTTCTCCCGTCCAACGAGAAAAAGACAAAATCTCCGTTTCCACGACCGTCGGAAGGAATAAAGGCCTTCCTTCTTTTTTCCATTCAGAAAGAACTTTGATAACGGGCCCGTCTCCGCCAAGATAGGCAATTACGATGTTCGCGTCTATCGTCATGCATCAAGACATTTTTGCCATTCGCTTCGCACCCTTCCAAGGTGACGCAAAAGCGCGTTTTTTTTGTGCTTCAAAAGACCGGCCGCCCTTGTCCAACTTCGAGGCGCTGGGGTTTCCATGTAATGAAGATCTTCCAACGTCATTACAAGAGCTTCTTCAGTTTTTATTTGAACTGCCATGATTTTAGTGTACAAAACATCCGTATTTCGTCAACCTCATCTTTACATTTCGTCCTGCCTCGTCATCTAAACGCCCAAAGCACATCAAGCACGCTCGCGAAAAAGCCGCGAGTCGGCGAGGAGGTTTGTCCTCCTCCCGTTATCCCCTGAGCCAGTTTATCCTGAGCCGAGTCGAAGGAAAGGGCTACATTATTGCCCGAGTTCGCGCCAGCCACCGGACACCTCTCCCCAAACCTCTGCCCAACCTTAACCAAATCCATAATATCAATGCTCCCATCGCCGTTTATATCAAGCTTCTTGCCAGCATAACGATAATCCGAGCTCGCACCAAACGCATCCGCAAGCACAATTAGATCAACAATATCAATCACCCCGTCTCCGTTTATGTCTGCGGGGCAGGCCGCAGGGAACGCCTTCTCTCCAAATAAATTTTGTAGCAAAATTACATCATCGCGAACATCAATACCTAAAGAGGCCCCTATAACAATTTTATCCGCAGTACTAATAATCACATTGATATCAGAAGATAAATCCTTCTCCTTCTCTTCGGTATTTTTATATTTATCAAATTCCACGTCAGAAACAATGACGTAAAGAAAAAAATCACGGGTCTCCTCATCAATGGAGTCGTTTGAACGCTTCCCGGATGCAGATACAACATAATCAAAACGATACACCGACGACCCCTCTCCCGAAGTTGGTTTTGAAACAGTGGGCAAAAGACTATACAAAGACGCACCCTCAACATCAGTAGAAAGCGTGGGATCAAACAAAGAAACGCCGGCGCCAATATCAGCGCCAATGCTTCTTCCGCCAATATTAACGCCGCCCTGAATTTTTAATGACTTCCCCTTATTATTTGCCAAACAAGGAAGGGCCTTACCGGTTTTTCCATTAATTTTATGACAATCAGAAAGCGTAAGCGAAAAGGTGTCTATAGGAACACATGGCGTATTCTTATTCTTGCCGCCGATAGCTTGCAACGTCACATCATTCTCCGCTGAAATTCCTTCTATCTTCCTTTCATTAACTAAATTAAGCTTGGACGGAGACATCTGAATCACCGCGAAATTACTCCACCATTTTTTATCGCGATCATATTTGTCCTTCTGCAAACGTTGAAGCGCAACCTCAAAATAATTATCATTATTCGCCCCTTCGCATACAAAAGTTGTTTTCTCTCTCTTGTCAGGAGTGTCAACGATACCCACAGAATCAGAAGGCGCGGTTCTAACAGCAGGCACTCTGCGTCGAGGCTGTAGGTCAACGCCTCCATGGGCCTGTTGCACGAAAATCAAAAACAAAACCAAAAAGAAAATTTTAAACTTCATAATAAATATCTACTCCCTAGCCCTCACAATCTTCTTCCATGCGTACCTGGCCGAGCAGGTTGTAGTATAAGATTCATATCCTGGAGGTGGCCCGCTAGAATCGTCAACCCAATTCACACACGTGATCACGCCTCCCGACACACTACACTCCGTTCCCTTCTGCCATTTCAATCTCCTGTCTAGGAACGTCGTGGGAATCAGTTTAACTTTCCTCCACTGCACGGGATTTAGTGTGCTCATACAACTGCTCCCCTCAGCGGCGCCCATACAAACCGCGAGAATATCCTCCCCAGAAGGTCTAACCTCGGTACTATTCCTGCTAAACCAAAGCAATCCCCGCGTTGACTCATTACACGCAGGCCTTGTCTCCCCCAGAGAATCTAAACGAAGCTTTTGAACACTCCCCTCAAACCGTACATTTCCATTAGGGCCAATCGCGATGCCGCTCAGATCACTAGAATTCACACCAAGATGAAGCTCGTCGTCGGACTGCCAAATCGCGGAAGTATTACCGGGAGTTGCGGGCGCTCCAAAAAGAACGATTCCGGTTTGCGGCCCGCTTGTCCTTATCTGCAACATACCCGACTTCCTAGTTGGGACAGTCCCAATACCCACTTCCCCGGTATCCCTAACAGCCAAACGAGGGTTAGTGATGGTAACGTCAGCAACAGAATTAACCTGATTCAAATACCAAGCATTACTCAAAGCGCCAGCCTCGCCATCATACGCCCGCGGATACACTCCCATCTTCCACATATTCTTGCCCGCGTTCTCATCCTTAAACATAACTCCGGGGAAAATAGTCTCTTTTGTTCCATCATACTTCAACACTAGTTCTCCATTTTTTACAATGTCCCCCCCGCTTCCAATGTCGAACCAACCGCCTCCGGGCAAACTGGAATAATGAGACGCTTTCAACTTACCATCTTCAAAAAGAATACCCCCTGCCCGTCCGGCATCAAGAAAATCAATTCTTCGAAAATTATTCCGAATCCAAACATTATTACGTTCATCAGGACCAACCTTAACTCCCCCCCTCACATCAAATCTCCCCGTAATTAACAAATCGTCAATAGTCAAATCTATTTTAGTAGGATCAGTATTAGCTTGCTTAATCTGCGGAAACGAGCTCGTATCCAAAGGAGGGGCCGGCTGTCCGCCAGGAGGTGCGGCTGTAGGACCTTGCCACCCAGCACCACTCACAATCTGTGCTATCTGAAAAATAAGTACGACAAATAACAACACGCTTAAATAAAAGAATGGATTCCTGATAAGTGAGATCTGTTTCATCACAAATATATTATAACAAACTCATCTGAAAAAAGTAATGCAATGTGTGGATATCAGTCGTGAGGTCGGATGTCCCCAATATTACGGTCTCGCAGAGCCCCGCCTTGGCTGGGAGGACATCCGATCTCCCCATATCATTTTGTAAACCGATG
>JAUYPG010000031.1 GCA_030695805.1 Nanobdellota archaeon | reverse complement strand
TCCCGACCGAGATCCCTTGGGCGCGAGTTATAACGTGATTCAGGCGAAGATCGCCGTGGGCTCCGCGGGCTTTTGGGGAAAGGGTTTCGGACTTGGAACGCAGACGCATCTTCGTTTTTTGCCTGAGGCGGGGACTGATTTTCTTTTCTCCGCGTATATCGAGGAGTGGGGGATATTCGGGGGCATCGTCCTTCTCTTGACATTTGGTTTCGTTGTCTTTAGGATAACTGGCATTGGTCTCCGTTCCCGGAATAATTATTATCGTTTTATTTCCTTGGGGGCCGCACTGCTTCTTCTAATTCATTTTTTCGTGAATGCTGGTTCGAATCTGGGGCTTACGCCCGTTACAGGGATACCTTTTCCATTTTTAAGCTACGGGGGGTCACACCTCTTGACTCTTGGAATTTTGACGAGTATTATTCAACGGGTTACAATCGAGTCCTGAAAGGTAATTTTTGAGATGGGTTCTAGCGGAAAACCACAATTTTTGTTTTGGCGGAGTCCTCTCGTGCTTTTTGCTCTTTTGGGAGGACTTGTGTTTATGCTCGCGGTCGGATATTTTTTTTACGGCCTGGAACCCCAGGCAAGGACGGGCCAACCGCGCGCTTTTCAGATCGCGAAGGGAGAACGGTTCGCGGATATCGGAAGCCGGCTTTCGCGGGAGGGGCTTTTGAAGTCCATCTCGGTCTTCAAATTCTACGCGCTGATTTCGGGAAAAGCGCAGAAATTTCAGCCCGGCGTTTATGAACTCTCTCCTTCCATGAGCACGCCGGAAATTCTTCGGACGCTTACCGCGAGCGGCAAAAACGAGATCGCGGTCACGATTCCAGAAGGATATGCCTTTCTTGATATCGCCCTTTTGCTTGCCGAGTCGGGCGTTCTTTCCGAAGGAGAACTTCGGAAAATCCGTCTCGAAGATGTCGGAGAAGAGTATCCTTTTTTACGGGACGCGGGGGGTTTCGAGGGGTTTCTTTTTCCCGATACATACAGGTTTGAACGAGGGTCTTCCGCGCTTTCCGTGCTTCGCCGATTTTTGGATACGTTTAAAGAGAAGGCCTGGCCCATGCTGGAGGGGAAGGAGGACTGGTACAAACGCCTAATACTTGCCTCATATCTAGAGCGGGAAGTTCCGGAATTTCAGGATCGGCGCGTCGTAGCTGGAGTTCTTTTGAAGAGAGCGAAAATCGGGATGCTTTTGCAGGTTGACGCCACCCTGGTCTACGCGAAGTGCAATGGCAAATTTCTCGGATGTTCGAATAGCACATTGACGAGAGACGATCGCGGGATTGCCTCTCCCTACAACACGTATGAGCGCCCGGGCTGGAGTCCGACTCCGATTTCCAATCCCGGAGAGTCGGCGATAAAGGCCTCGGTGTCTCCGGAGGAGAGCCCATATCTGTACTATCTTTCCGCGAAGAAAACCGGAGAGACCATATTTTCCAGGACGCTTGAGGAGCACAACAGGAACAGGGCGCGGCACCTATAGGACTTATAAGTCCAATAGGTCCAATAGGTCTAATTATGGCAAAAATTCTCAAAAAGAAGGTTTTTACCACATATAAAGGAGACGAGTTTCAGGAACGAAGCTTGATCGAACTCCAGAAAAATTCGTTCGAGTGGTTTTTGAAGCAGGGGCTCAGGGAGCTTTTTGACGAGATATCTCCCATCACGGACCATACCGGGGAAGAACTGGAGCTTCATTTTTTGGACTACTCATTCGACGAGCCGAAGTACACGGAAGAACAGACGAAGACAAAGGACCAAACCTACGAGGCCTCGCTTCGCGTGAAACTCGAGCTCCGCGACAAGAAGCGGAAGACAAAAGATGCTCAAGAGGTGTATCTGGGGGACTTCCCGATGATGACAGCGCGGGGGACGTTTATTATAAACGGCGTGGAGCGTGTCGTGATTTCGCAGATTGTGCGGTCTCCGGGGGTCTATTTCCTCATGAACATCTACCGAGGGCGGAAGTTTTTCGGCGCGAAGATCATCCCGAACCGAGGTTCGTGGATGGAATTCGAGACCGATCCAGACGGCTTTCTCGGCGTCCGCATTGACCGGAAGCGAAAGGCGCCTGTCACTCAGCTTCTTCGCGTTTTCGGATTTCAAACCCGTGAAGAGATGGTCTCTGCTTTTTCCCACATTGACACCGGGGAGGTAGGGCATATCAAGGCAACTCTTGCGAAAGACGAGGCGGAGACACCGGAGGACGCGCACGTGGAGATCCACAAGCGGATCCGGCCGGGAGATCTCGCGACCGCGCAAAACGCGAAATCTCTTGTTCAAGCCATGTTTTGTCGTTTCGACCGCTACGATCTTTCGCGCGTCGGGCGGTTTAAGTTCAACCAGCGTCTGGGCCTTGAAAATTCTCGGGGCGGGCTTCTGGAAAAAGAAGATCTCGAGGCAGTGATAAGCGAGATCATCCGCCTAAACAACACGAAGGACGCGGAGCCGGATGATATTGACCACTTGGGGAACCGCCGAGTCCGCGCGGTGGGAGAGCTCGTCCAGTCCCGCCTTCGGATCGGGTTCGCGCGTCTCCGAAGAGGAGTGCAGGATCGCATGTCAACGCTTGAACGGGATGCTCTCCAGCCCGTCCAACTGGTAAACTACAAGGTGCTCTCAGCCGTGGTCCGAGATTTTTTCTCCTCTTCCCAACTCTCGCAGTTTATGGACCAGGTAAATCCACTTGCCGAACTTGAACACAAGCGACGGCTTTCCGCCATGGGCCCCGGAGGACTCACCAGGGAGCGCGCGGGATTCGAAGTTCGCGACGTTCACTCCTCCTACTATGGCAGGATTTGCCCCATTCAAACTCCTGAGGGCGCGAACATCGGTCTTGTGAGCTACCTCGCGAGCTACGCGCGTCTGAATGAACACGGGTTTATCGAGGCCCCATATTACAAAGTGGCGGGCGGAGTCGTTACGAAAGAAATCCACTGGCTGGACGCGATCGCGGAGGAGCGGCACAATATGGCGCAAGCCGACGTTGCAAGGGACGAGAAGGGAAGAATCCTCGAAGCCCAGGTGCCAGCGCGGGTGTGCGGGAGGGCCGGGACCTGCGCGAGTAAAGAACTTCATTATATAGACGTTTCTCCAGACCAGTTTACAAGTATCGCGGCCTCCCTTATTCCATATCTCGAGCACAACGACGCGAATCGCGCGCTTATGGGATCGAATATGCAGAGGCAGGCGGTTCCTTCCATATTGCCGGAAGCGCCGCTTGTGGGCACCGGGAGAGAAGAGAAGGCGGCCCGCGATTCCCAGCAGGTCATTCTTTCCGATATTTCTGGAACTGTGACCACCGCGACCGGGAATGAGATCGAGGTTTCGGCGGCGCATGGCGAAAAACGGACATATCCGCTCCATAAGTTCGTGCGGTCAAACCAGTCCACCTGTCTTTCCCAGCGCCCAATCGTCAGTGTCGGCGATCAGGTGAAAAAGGGAGACGTGCTCGCGGACGGGCCTGCCACAGATGGCGGAGTGCTCGCTCTGGGACAAAACCTTGTCGTCGCTTTTATTCCGTGGCGCGGAGCGAATTTTGAGGACGCGATCGTTCTTTCCGAGCGGGTGGCAGAGACGGATCGTTTTACATCCATTCATATTGAAACATTTGTGTGCTCGGTCCGCGACACGAAGCTCGGGCCCGAGGTTACGACTCCAGACATACCAAACGTCTCGGAAGACAAGCTCCGCAATCTGGACGAAGAGGGTATTGTCCGCATTGGCGCGGAAGTGAGAGCAAACGATATTTTAGTCGGAAAGATCTCTCCGAAAGGCGAGTCGGAGCTCACCTCCGAAGAGCGGCTCCTTCGGGCCATCTTTGGAGAGAAGGCGCGGGACGTGAAGGACTCGTCTCTTACGGTTCCCCACGGAAAGAAGGGAAGAGTCATCGGAGTGAAGATTTTTTCGCGCGAGAAGGGAGACAAGCTTGATCCGGGAATCATAAAAAAAATTCAGATCGAGATGGCGCAACTTCGTAAAATCCGCGCGGGAGACAAACTAACCGGCCGGTACGGAAACAAAGGCGTTATCTCTCAGGTGCGTCCGGTTGAGGACATGCCCTACCTCGAAGACGGCACGCCAGTGGACGTAGTTTTGAATCCTCTCGGCGTTCCTTCCCGCATGAACCTCGGGCAAATTCTTGAAATACACACCGGGTTCGCGGCGCTTCGCCTCGGATACCGCGCCATTGTGCCGAACTTCGTCGGCCCCGAAGAAGCGGATATTCAGAAGGAACTGGAGGCGGCGGGCATTCCCCCTGACGGGAAGGTAGTCCTCTACGACGGCATTACCGGAGAAAGTTATCCGGAGCGCGTTTCCGTCGGCGTTATGTACATTATGAAATTGAACCACTTGGTAGAGGATAAGATTCACATGCGCTCCACAGGCCCGTACTCGCTTATCACCCAGCAGCCGCTGGGCGGAAAGGCACAGCTCGGAGGTCAGAGGTTCGGAGAAATGGAGGTGTGGGCCCTTGAGGGCTACGGCGCGGCCCATACCCTGCAGGAAATGCTTACTATAAAATCCGATGATGTTCTGGGACGCGCGTCGGCATTTGAATCAATCATCCGGGGGAGGGAGATCCGAAAACCAAACATCCCCGCCTCTTTCAATGTTCTGGTTAGCGAACTGAAGTCCTTGGGGTTGAATGTGGGGTATGAGGACCGCGAGCATGATGATGTTTCGAGAGAGCCGCTTCGCGGCACGGTCGTCGGGCATGACGACGAGGGCGAGACCCTGCCGGAACTCTCACTTCAGGATTTTGAGATGGATGATTCACTTCAGGATTCGTACGGATCCCTGTCCGATGAAGCGGGAGTGAAGACCCGCAAGGAAAGGGACGAGAATGAGGAAGAGAACGATTAACGGGACCTATAAGTCCAATAAGTCCTATAAGTCCTATAGGTCCTATAAGTCCTATAAGTCCTATAAGTCAAATTATGGAAAAAAAACTGCGAGACGTACAAAGTATTTCAATCCGGCTCGCGTCGCCGGAAGACATCCGGGGGTGGTCCCATGGGGAGGTCTTGAAGCCCGAGACCCTGAATTACCGGACTCAGCGGCCGGAAAAGGATGGTCTTTTTTCCGAGCGGATTTTCGGCCCGACCAAGGATTACGA
>JAUYPG010000022.1 GCA_030695805.1 Nanobdellota archaeon | reverse complement strand
TTCAAACTCCTTTGTCTCTTCCGCCTTCAACACAAACTGAAACTTTCCGCTCTCGTCAAAAAAATCGCCAAACAAAATTCCACCCTGCCCCCGAAGAGACATAACGCGCCCCGCTAAACAAACCTCCTCCCCGGATGTTTCAAGTTTGGAAAAATGTTCCAACGCTTCAGAAATCACATGCGTCCTCCCAGAACGCGCAGGGTAAGGCGTTCCGAATTTTTTCCGGTACGCTTCAAGTTTCTTTTTTCGATCTTCTATGAGACCCTGCAACATAAAATCCTATTCAATTCTTATTATCTCATACTTCATCATCCCCCGAGGGGTCTGCGCCTCCGCCGTCTTCCCATCTGTCTTTCCGAGAAGCGCCCTCCCGATAGGCGACTCGTTCGAAATAAGCCCCAACAAAGGATTTGCCTCGTTCGATCCCACGATAGTATAAACAATCTCCTTCCCATCCTTCCGAAGAGTTACCTTCGACCCCACGCGAACCTCGTCTTTTGATTCGGCGCCATGGACAATAATACGAGAAGTCCGGATTAACTCTTCAAGTTCACGAATTCTCCGCTCAAGCGCGGCCTGAGCGTCGCGGGCCTCTTGATAGTCCGAGTTCTCGGACAAATCCCCAAAGGACTTCGCATGCCGAAGACGGGCCGCCACTTCTTCGCGCCCCCCGTTTTTCAACTCCTCCAACTGCTTCTTTAATTCTTCGTGTCGTTCTTTTGTAAGATATTGTGTCATACGTACAAAAAACACAGAATAAAAAAGAGGAGCCGGACATAAACCTTTTCAGTTTCCGCGTGTGTCCGCGTCCCCTTCCGCGTTATTCCGCGCTTGGATACGATTTTCATAATACCAAAGAAAAACGTCTTTGGCTATAGGCACGGCGTTCAAGCTCCCCTCCCGAGCATCCTCGATCAAAACCAGTATCGCAATCTCCGGCTTTGGCTCGCCGGAGTCCCGCTCCAGCGGGACGGAGGCGGCTTCTCCTTCTTGTGTCTTGTTTCTTGTATCTTGGTCATTTCCAATGGGCCCGTACCCAACGAAAAACGCGTTCGTCTTGGTATTTCCTTCTACCTGGGCGCTTCCGGTCTTCCCCGCGGTCCGGAGAGGAAGATCGTTCAGTTGATACGCGGTCCCATAAGGACTCGAGACCACATCCGCCATCCCGTCCTGGACAATCGGAAGAAAACGAGCGAATTCGCTCCTAAAGTCAGCTGACACTTCAGCCCCTCGGGCCCTTACGACCTTGCCATTTTCCCCGAGCATCGCGGTCATAAGATAAGGACGGTAAATCGTTCCGCCGTTCGCGATAGTCGAAATATAGGAAAGAAGACCTAGGGGAGTAATAAGAAAATCCCCCTGCCCGATCGAAACGTTATACGTGTCTCCTCTAAGCCACGCGCGCCCCGACGCCTCCTCTTTCCATTTTGGATCAGGAAGAAACCCCGCGGCCTCGCCCGAAATATCAATGCCGGTCCGAAGATGAAGACGAAACCTCTCCCACCACTCCTTGAGGCGCTTGATGCCGAGTCCGGGCTGGGTCCCAAATCCTCCTCCGATTTGATAAAAATACACATTGCTTGAACGGGCAAGAGCGCTCCGCGCGTTCACCCACCCATGCGCCCGCCAGTCCTTAAAAATACTCGGGCGTGAAGGGTTAAAAGGATTAGGAACTTCAAGCGCGCCCGAAGAAAAAATCGATGTCTCCGGTTTCACTACCCCCTCGGTAAGCGCGGCAAGCGCGTGCAGGGGCTTAATCGTGGATCCGGGGCTATAGAGGCCGGAAACCGCGCGGTTGAAAAGCGGACGACGCGCATCCGTAAGATAGGGAGTTAGACGGGAAACATCAAAGCCCGGGACCGCGAAAAGCGCGAGCACCTCCCCGTTCTGGGGATTCATCGCGATCCCCACCCCGACGCTCCGCCCAAGTCCGCGAAGCCCCTCTTCCATGCGTCCGTAAAAATATTCCTGAAACTCCTTGTCAATCGTAGTGCGAATCGTCTGCCCGGGAAGGGATTCGCGCGCCGTGCGGCTCTCCTTCACCTCGCCTCGTGAGTCCCGGAGAAGAGTGAGGAGTCCGTTCGTGCCTCGGAGAGAACTGTCGTAATACGCCTCAAGGCCCGATCTCCCGAGTTCATATAAAGAGAAAAGGGAGGGGTCCTTCTCCAGGTCTTCCTTGTCAAGAGGAGAGGTATAGCCGAGGACATGGGAAAACACGATCGGATTTTCATAAAAACGGCGGAGTCCCTCCTCCACGCGAAGCCCCGGAAACGTTAGAGAACTCGCCTGAATAAGCTCATCTTCAGTTAAATGTTCTTGAAGCACTATCCTGCTGTCAAAAAACGGAAGTTTGCGAAGCGTCTCCTCTAAAAGTTCTTTTTGGTCTCGACCAAAAAAAGAGGCAATTTGAGAAAGCGCCGCGTCCCGCTCTTTAGTATCGCGAGGCAGCTCCCCGGGAATTAGAATTGCCTGAAACGCGCTTGTCGTGTCCGCGAGTGTTTTTCCGAACCGATCAAGGATAAGGCCCCGGGAGGCCGGGAGTATACGATAATTTTCGGAATTCGCCGAGGCGCGGAGCGCGTACTCATCTCCCTGAAAAATCCCGATGCGGACCATCTGCCCTCCGACCAGGGCAATAAGAACAAAAGAAAGGACTCGGAAGCCCCGAAAAACGGCCCGCGCGAGAGGAAGTTCCGCGAGGTCCTCCTGCGCTTCCTTATCAAGAAGAATGTCCTCGAAATGAAAATCAAACTTGCTCATATCATATCTCCGAAAAAAAACTCCGCGGGAGAATTCCGCGCGCAAAGCATGCGTACCAGAGAACGAAGGCAAATATAAAAGTGAAAAGAAAATTCAAAAGTGAAGCAAGAAAAAATTGGAAAGAAAAATACAACGTCCCGAGAAACACAAAGTAGAAAAAAAGGAAGAACAAGGAAACAAAAAAATCGGCCCCGAAGGCGCCTGAAAGAAATTTCCTCCCAAAAAAAAGAACAGAGAGAAGGAGAAAAAACAGAGCGGTCTCGAAGAGGAAAAAGGGGGAAAAGAAAAAAAGAAGAAGGAGAAAGAGCGCGTGATATGCGGAAAGAAAAAAGAAGCCACGCGCCGTGCGGGGGAGAAGAAGTACGAGAAGGACCGAAAAGACGAGGAAAAAATTAGGCGGAATCCCATAGAACGAAAAGAAATGAACGGACTGGAGCCCGAACACCGCGAAAAAGAAAAAAAGAGTAGAGAGAAGATTGATGAGAAATAAAACCATAATGTTAAGGAAAATTCCGGAGCACGGAAACGTTATATGTATCACGAATCCCGACGATGGGACGCATAGGCACGTCCTCCCAAAATCCGCCCCCGCCCTTCTTGGGCTCGAGAAGAACCCCGATAGGAAGAGCGAACGGAAACTTCTCTGAGGCGTTTACGACAACGTCCCCTTCTCGGAGAGGAAACTCCGAGGAGATGAGCTCGACCCGGGGCACGGCCCCGCCCTTCAACACTCCACGCGCCGTAACTCCGGGAGAGGAGGAGAGGCGGACAAAGACGCTTCCGACCCACCTGGCATCAAAGATCGTCCGAACCTCGCTCTGTTTTTTTGAAGTGGAAACGATCTCTCCAATGAGAAAACTTTCTCCCGCGAGAACCGGCATGCCAGGCAGAGCCCCCTCCCGAGACCCGAAATCAATGATAATGCTCTGCTTGTCCAAAAAAGGGTACCGAGAATACACCCCTGCCAAGAAAACTTCTTTCTCGTCCGGAGGCGTTTTGGCACGGGACGTGCTCTCGAGGCGAAAAACCTCTTCTTTCAAGCGCGCGTTTTCCGCCTGAAGCGCGCGAACGCGGAGCGCGTCCCCGCGGGATGAGATGATGTCCGAAAAAAAATCCGAACCGGAAAAAACCCCTCGCGCGATCCCGCGATAAAAAAAAACGAATAAAAAAAAGGCGAGGAGAAGGAAACAAAAAACAATATAAATGCCGAATGACCTCATACAATAAAAACGCTGCGAATTTTATCTGAACAAAGTGAGGGGTTCCTCTGTCAAACCTGCTTCCCAAATCCCAAACTCACGGACGTATTCAAAATCGGCTGATGAATCTTCAGATCGTCCGCGATCATGCCCGCCCCGCGCGCGACGCACCGGATCGCGTCATCGGAAACGCGGACCCGGACTCCAATCTCCCGCTCAAGCAGTTTATCAATTCCCCGGAGCAAACTCCCTCCTCCGCACAGATACACTCCGTTCTTGTGCACGTCTCCAGCAAGCTCCGGCGGAGTGGACTCGATAAGGTCTTTGGCACTCTCAACGATGGAGCGCAGAGACCGCAAGAGCCAGACCCGTACCTGGATATCCTTTATCGTAATCTCTTTTGGAAGACCGCTTGCCGCGTCCCGCCCCCGGACCGTAATCTCATATCGCTCATCCTGAGGAGTCGCGGACCCCACGGCAATCTTGATCTCCTCAGCAGTCGGCTCTCCGATGTGAAGTTTCAATTCATCACGCACGGCCTTAATAACCTCGTTGTCAAAGTGAATCCCCGCGATCTTCAGACGCCGCGAAACCACAATTCCATTCATCGAGACAACGGCCATGTCCGTCGTCCCCGCGCCGATGTCAATGAGGAGATAGGCCGTGGGCTGATAGATATTGAGCCCGCTTCCGAGGGCCGCGAGAAGCGGCTGCTCCACAAGATACACCTTCCCGGCTCCCGACTCGCGCGCCAGGTCCTCAAACGACTTCCGCTCCACCTCCGTAAGATTTGTGGGCACAGAGAGCGCGACCTCCGTCACCCACGACCACGGCAAATTTTTATTCTGCAAAAGTTTCTGGAGCATTTCGCGCGCCATATCAAAGTCGCCGACAGCGCCATGCACAAAGGGCCGGATCGCGGTAATGTGCGTTGGGGTACGCGCCATCATGCGCTTTGCCTCGAAGCCAACGGCGATGATTCGGTTCGTCCGGTTGTTGAACGCCACAATCGAGGGCTCGTCAATCACAATCCCCTGCCCCTTCAGATACACGCGGGTTGAGTCCGTCCCCAGATCAATTCCTACGATTTTTTTGATAGCCATATTTGTAAGGTAAGAATAAAGAATAAGGAACAAGGAAGCAAGAAATTTGACAAAACAACAAAAATATTGCTAAAAAGCAATGCAACGAAAAAATATCGTGATATCGGATATCACGATATTTGCTTCAAAAGCTCCTTCGCATCCAAAAGCACGACGTTTTCCTCACCCCTCTTCTTCAGTTCAACCTTCTTCTTTTCGAGATGCCCGCCCTGAGCTTGCCGAAGGGTCTTCGCGCTCACAACCACGCGATACGGCATACCGAGTAAGTCCGCGTCCGCGAGCTTCTCTCCTGCCGAGGCCTCGCGGTCATCATAGAGAACCTCGATGTTCTTTTCCAAAAATTCTTTATAAACCTCATCCGCAAACTTTGCCACCTTCTCGTCATCTCCCAAACGAATAAGATGCGCGCGATATGGCGCGACGCTCTCCGGCCACACAAGGCCCTTGTCGTCATGATGAACCTCCGCGATTGTTCCGAGGAGCCGGGTAAGTCCAATGCCATAGCACCCCATAATCACATTCTTCTCCTCCCCCTTCTCGTCCTTAAACCGCAAACCGAAAGGAGCGGAGTATTTTGTTTTGAGCTTAAAAATATTCCCAACCTCAACGGCCTTCTCTTCCCGTAAACTCCCGTTCCCGCAGTCCGGACATGAATTTTTGGTATCCGCGATAATCTCCTTGTTCACAGCGACATCGCACTTGTCGCAGATATAGATACTATCCTCCCCGGCCATGGTAAGCGTCTGAAACTCATGCGAATATTTCGAAAAACTTCCACCGGACGCAAACGTGGGGTATGTTACGTGCCCGAGGCCAACACTCTGAAAAATCTTCCGGTATGACGCCTTTGCTTTCTCGTAATACGTATCCAGGTCCTCATCGCTCGCATGGAACGAGTACAAATCCTTCATGGAAAATTCTCGCCCGCGCAAGAGCCCTGACTTCGCCCGCTTCTCGTCCCGAAATTTTGTCTGAATCTGATACACCGCGAAAGGGAAATCCTTGTATGACAAATTCTGCTTTTGAACGAGAGGCACCACAATCTCCTCATGCGTTGGCCCGAGAGCATATTCAATCTTTGAATAATAACTCACGAACCGGAAAAGAGAGTCGTATGTTCCCCACCGCCCTGTCTTTTCCCAATTCTCCTTGGGGTGTAAGGAGGGCATTAAAATCTCCTGCCCTCCAAGCGCGTTCATCTCGTCCCTTATAATTGCCTCGATCTTCTGATGCGCCCGCAAGCCCAAAGGAAGGAGCGCGTAGACCCCGGCCATGACCTTTTCGACGAATCCGCCGCGAATCAAAAATTGAGCGTTTTTGGACGTCTCGTCCTTTGGCGCCTCCCTCCTCGTCCTCGTAAAAAGCTCTGATTGTCTCATTGAAACATGATACCACCTCAAAAATGAGGAGGCAACGAAAAGTACAGCAAGAGGCGGGATGTCCGTCATCCTTACGGATGTCGGACATCCTAAATATTACTATTGTATTTCGTCATTTCCACCAGATTACCCCCTCCATAAATGCTCCATCGCGTACTCCAAGCTCGACCCCGTCTTTTTTCCCGGATTAAAGATGCCCTGCGGGTCAAAAATCTTCTTCACTTCTTCGAAAAGCCCGTACACCTTTTCCCCGTACATTTTTTTCAAATAAGGAGAGCGGACAAGCCCGTCGTTGTGCTCTGCCGTAATAGAGCCGCCATATCGAATCACGAGGTCAAATACTTTTTCCGCGACTGGCCAAATCTTCGCCCGCTCCGATTCTTTAGTAAAATCCATAAGCGGAATAATATGGAAGTTGCCATTCCCCGCGTGCCCCGCGATATTCACCTTAATGTGGTGTTCCTTCAAAATCGCGAGAAGTTGCGGCAAAAACTCCGGTATGTCCTTCGGTAAAATACAAAAATCGTCAATAAAAGGCGCGGTGCGCTTCCCTCGCACGTGCTCTCGAAGCAAGTTAAAACTCTCCCGCCGCATCACCCAGTACTTGTCCATCTCGGGCTTCTCGCGCATCACGCGAAAAAGTACGGGAAATTTGGAGAGCGCGCGTCGAATCTCTTCTGCCTTCCGTGAAACCTCCTCCTCCGAGTCCTCGGCAATCTGATGAAGAAGAATAATCTTCGGAAGTCCAAGGAGCCGAACACCCATAAGGGCCTCTGGTAAAAACCGAAGAGCGAACGGCAAGAAGCTCGACCCGGCCTTTTTCGCGACCTCGGGCATAAATCGTATCCCCAATTTCAATGTCTCGGAATCAAACACCTCCAAACTCTCGGGGTCATACGGCAACATCGCGTTCACAATCGCAGGCAAGGGATCCCAGCTCCGAAAAAATACCGAGATAAGCGCCTCGTATTTTTTCTCTTTCTGCAAACGCAATTTCGCCTCGGTCAAAATCCCAAGCGTGCCCTGTGAACCCGTAAAGAGATGTGTTAAGTCAAAACGCTTCCTATCCCACACATCCCAAAGCGCGTACCCAGAGGAATTTTTTGAAACCTTAGGACGAGCAGCCTGAATCTCATCAAAATGACTCTCCAAAAGTTCATGCGTCTTCCGATATACCTCTCCCTCAAATGTTTGTAATTTCTTTTTCTCTTCCAGTTCTTGCGGAGAAAGCGCGTGAAACGCGTACTCCTCCCCGTCCGAAAGTATCATCTTGAGTTCCTCCACAAACTTCCGCATCTGCCCGTAACGAAGCGTCTTCTCTCCCGCGCAATTGTTCATAACCATCCCGCCGAAAGCCGCGAGCCCCTTGGACGCGGGGTATGGGGCGAAAAGCATGCCCGAGCCCTCGATTGATTTCTCAAAATCATGAAAAAAAACACCCGGTTCCGTAGTAATTGAAAACCCCGAAATATCAACCGAAAAATGATTCAAATGCGGAGCGCAATCAAGAATAATGGACTCGCCTAAAGTCCCTCCGCTCATGTCGCTCCCACCGGAACGAGCGGTAAGAGAAAGTTCCGTCTGCTCCTTTTTGTGTTCGGAAACATACCGCACCAATGCCTTTATGTCCTCTCTGTCCTTTGGAGCAACGACAACTTCAGGACGCACCTGAAATATGCTCGTGTCGTGCGAAAATTTCTGAAGCGTTTCCTCATCCGTCCGAACTTCCCCCTTTATAATTTTTTGCAACTCATCACGTAACACGTCTGCATTATATCACCAATCATACCTCTCCGCCCTTCGCCACAACATTCTGACGTTCTCAAGAACGTCAGAATGTTGTATCAGACCACCAGTATTCTTTGTCGTATACCTTGAGTTTCTTCTCCGGCGCGTACATTGATATGAATTTTTCCGTGTGTCCTGGGGCGTCGCATGTGCGCTTGTAGAGGGAACGCTCGTTTCTAAATGTGAGTTGGCGCCTTAAGCGGCAAAGCGGACAAAACGTCGGCGCAGGCACCTTCATCTTCTCGTAAAACAAAAAATCATCCGCCTCAATCGTGAACTGGTTTTTGCAATTCTGACATTGCCTGGTTTCAAAATTCATGATTGCCTAACTCTCATTGAAACCTCCGAAGCAATAACAAACCGGCCCATCAATTGAGTGGCACGCATTTCCAAAACCTGCGTAAGAACTTTGATAATATTCTCCGGTGATTCTTTTTTCAACCGCAAGAAAATAACTCCCGCATGCTTTTTGGAATAACGATATACCAGTTCCCCGAAATCCTTATCTAAAGTAACAAGGATGCGCTTCTCCATTAGAGCGCCCTCCAATACCTCGTCATCAGAAATACTGCGTATCCCTTCAAGAATGCTTTTTGCGTCGTAGCCCTCTCGTCTCAAAAATTCGAGAACAACATATCCGATATTCTCATCAAGCAAGAACCCTTGCTTTATCGTGTTTTTCATAAAAGAAGGGATACACCCTCTCCTCTGCCACAAGACTGGCAGCATATCGAATCGCTGCGCGAAGGTCCTCCCTCGTAAGATGAGGATAATTTTCCAGAACCTCGTCCATGGTCATGCCGGCCCCCAGCTGTCTCAAAATAAGCTCCACCGTGATGCGAGTTCCTTTGATGACTGGCTTGCCGAGCATAACTTTGGGGTTTGCCTCAATACGCTCATCAAGGGTGAGTGCGTCCACTTTTCCCTTTATTCTCTTTTCCCGTATCGCTTTTATTTGTTCTTTTTTCATGAATGTATAATACCATGAATTCAGCGCTCTACACAACCTTCGCGCTGTAACATGCTTCGCCACAACATTCTGACGTTCTTGAGAACGTCAGAATGTTGTATCAGACGACTTCGGCGTTGTAGCACGCCTCGCAGTACACGATCTCGGGCCGGTCGGGGGTATAGGTGGTTTCAAATTCATTCGGGCACGGCGAATCACCATGAACATGCGTTGCCATATTTGTATTTGTGTACACGCCCGCATGACGACCCGCGCACATGCATTGTCGGCGCGTAAGCGTTGCCGGATTTCGCCACTTAAGACGCTCATGGTGCCTGCAATTCGGGCAAAGGCGCGGCAAGGGCAGTTTCATCCGCCGATAAAAGTCCAATTCCTGCTGAACAATCTTAAAGGCGCCGACGCACTGCTCGCCGCACTTCCCTTGATGCTCGCAAGCGATAATTTCCCGCAAGACAGAATCTTGAACTACATCAATAATGTCGGGAAGGTCATCCGGTTGAATGGTCGGTTTGTAGTCCCGATTCTCAAAAACTCTCCACCCATACCCTTTTTCTCTCGCCTCATCTTCACGAAGCGAAAAAAATTCCTGCGCCGTAGTTTCGTTGTATCCGAAAGGGCTTAGTTCTACCGGAAAAAATTCGCCATACTTATAGATATTCCCTTGTTTGTCTGTATATGGATTCTTGTC
>JAUYPG010000021.1 GCA_030695805.1 Nanobdellota archaeon | reverse complement strand
CGGGCTAAGTCCACCTTAATAAACTCCTCCGTTACTCTTTGGGAGGAATCCGCCCCAGATAAACTGCCCGCCAGACACAGTCTCCAATACGTTTTGCGTATCGGGTTAGACGCTAATAATTACAAGATGGGTATTTCACTGGCGGCTCCACCCTGACCGGAATCAGGACTTCAATGCCTCCCCACTATGCTACGCATGTACCCATTAGAGCCAATATCAAGCTGCAGTAAAGCTCCCGGGGTCTTTTCGTCTTGCTGTCGGTAACCCGCGTCTTCACGGGTATCGCATTTTCATCGGGCTCCTCGTTGAGACAGTTCTCCAGTCGTTACACCTTTCGTGCGCTCCGGAACTTACCCGGAAAGGAAATGCGCTACCTTAGAACGGTTATAGTTACCGCTGACATTGACGAGGGCTTCGGCCAGTGAGCCGTGCCTTGCGGCACGACCCCC
Organism: Nanobdellota archaeon; assembly: GCA_030695805.1. GTDB lineage: Bacteria > Patescibacteriota > Minisyncoccia > UBA6257 > GWB1-50-10 > JAUYPG01. The sequence goes on along the minus strand of JAUYPG010000021.1, from coordinate 5,029 downwards.
AGCGTTAACCTTCTCGCATCGGTCAGGTGTCACCCCCTATACATCCTCTTACGAGTTCGCAGGGAGCTGTGTTTTTGGTAAACAGTCGCCAGAGATACTTTTGTTGCAGCCCACGCATCGCGCTGGGCGCGATGCGATATTTAAACATTTCAATATTTAAATATCAGCATCACACGCAGTGTGATGCGCAGGCAGACCTTATCCCGAAGTTACGGTCGCTTTTTTTCCGAGTTGCATAACGAGGACTCACCCGTTCCCCTGAGGCTACTCGCCTCGCCCACCGGTGTCGGTTTACGGTACGGACTCTCTTCCTCAACCTTAGAGGTTTTTCTTGGAAGCGCGCTCGAAGAACTTGCGAAAGGAAACCCTTCCACTCGCCCCTACTCTGGAGTTTGCGATTAAACACAGGAACGCGGATTTGCCTACGTTCCACTCTCGATCAGGGACTCCAAACCATTAAGAAGATTCTTCTACTACGCTCCGTCCCCCCATCGGACAAAGAGAAAAAGAGGGGCTGGAATATTAACCAGCTTTGCCATCGGCTCCGGCTTTCGCCATTACCTTAGGGTCGCCTAACCCTCCGACGATGCTCGTTGCGGAGGAAACCTTGGGCTTGCGGGGGGCCGGTTTTTCACCGGCCTTGCGATTACTCATGTCAGCATTCTCTCTTCCCAGCACTCCAGCAGTCCTCACGGATCTGCCTTCAGCGCGCTGGGAATGCTCTCCTACCATACCTCGCGCTTTGCGCGAGGTCGCTGACTTACGCTGACTAGACGCGGACTCACGCTGACAAAATTTATTGTCTGCGTAGGTCTGCGTTCATTCTGCGTGTGTCTGCGACCTTGTGCAAAGCACAAGGTATCCGTGTCTTCGGCACCATGCTTAAGCCCCGATAAATTTTCGGCGCCAATGTCCTCGAATAGTGGGTTGTTACACACTCTTTAAAGGATGGCTACCTCTGGGCCAACCTTCTATCTGTCTTAGGACAAAGACCACCTTTTACACTTAGCATAGATTTAGGGACCTTAGACGACGGTCAGGGCTCTTTCCCTCTCGAACATGGAGCTTAGCCCCCACGTTCTGACTGCCCGCGAACATCCACCGCCATTTGGAGTTTGACTGAAGAGGCGAGATTTCTCCCTTTCCGCTTCAACCAGTAGCTCTACCTGCGAAGGACTATTTAACGGACGCTAGCCCGAAAGCTATTTCGGAGAGAACCAGCTATTACCAAGCTCGATTAGCTTTTCACTCCTTACCTCAGTTCATCCGAAGATTTTGCACAATCAACCGGTGCGGGCCTCCACGCGCCTTTCGGCAACGTTTCACCCTGACCAAGGTAAGCTCGCCTGGTTTCGGGTCTTACACATGCCGCTTAGATCGCCCTATTAAGACTTGGTTTCCCTGCGCCTTCCCCCGTCAAGCGGGGTTAAACTTGCGGCATATATAAACTCGCTGACTCATTCTTCAATAGGCACGGCGTCACTCCTTTGCGCTCCGCGCAAGGCGCAGACCTACGCAGACAGTACGCTGAACTACGCGGAAAACTAATTCCGCGATGTCTGCGTGTGTTCTGCGTTCTTCCGCGACTTGTGCGAAGCACAAGTATGAGCTCCGCCTCCTTGTAAGTAAGTGGTTTCAGATACTATTTCATCGTCCTAACCGGACTGCTTTTCACCTTTCCCTCACGGTACTAGTTCACTATCGATCACCAAATGTATTTAGCCTTAGGAGATAGTACTCCCGGATTCCCTCAAGGTTATCTGGCCATGAGGTACTTAAGAACAAAGACAAATTGGTGAGCGTGTTTTCGCGTACCGGCCTATCACCGTCTCTGGGGCCGCTTTCCAGCGGCTTCTGCTAACGCGCTCATTTTTTACCAATCTTTTTCAAGACAATTAACACCTGACAATTGACAATTAACTGAGTCAAATGTCAAAGGTCACATGTCAAAAGTTCAAAAAACGTCCAGGTCTTGCAACCCCTACGCGCTCCGCGCGCAATATTTAAATATTTAAATATTTCAATATCGCGTGCGAAGCACGCAGGTTTAGGCTTCTCCCCTTTCGCTCGCCGCTACTTAGGGAATACTTTTTAGTTTCTTTTCCACCAGGTACTTAGATGTTTCAGTTCCCTGGGTGCGCTCCAGATACCATGCGGTATCTGGTTGCCGAGGTTTGCTCGGCAGGGTTTCCCCATTCGGAAATCTCCGGATCGTCGGTTGCTACGCACCTCCCCGAAGCTTATCGCAACTACACTGCGTCCTTCATCGCCATTTGGTGTCAAGGCATCCACCACTTACCCTTTGTGCTTGCCCGGTACTACAACACAGTGTGTTGAAACCGGACCTACTCGACATGAGCAATGCTTGGGTATTCTACCCTAGAAAATTTGTTTGTTACTTTTTTTGTCATATTTAGTTTTCAAATATCTTTCCCGCCCGAGATTCAGAAAGCGGTTATCCCTCACCGACTTCGTCGGTTCGGGATCTCTTTCTCGTTCCTCTGTTTCCCGCGTCGCAAGCGACTTGGAAACAGAGACGAGAAAGGAAAAAAACAACCCGCTCTCAAAGCGGGCGGACATACTACAAAAGTAGCCGTCATGACGTTTTCGTCCCGCTTTGATATGTATTTTGTATGCTCATTCTGATGGGTTGTATTCTACTCTATTGTTTCGGATGTTGTCAATTTTTTCCTCCTGTGGACAAACCCGAGACGAGAGGGACGAAGCGGAAGCCGTGAAATTCCCTTTTTTCAAAGGTTTTTTCGTCGGTTTTTCGAAGGCGCACGATGCTTTCGCGGATTGGGGCTACGATAAACCCCCCATTCTTTATTTGTGCTTTCCATGCCTCTGGAATTCGCTCCGCGCTCGCGGCCGCGATGATTTTATCAAACGGGGCTTCAGTTTCGAATCCTTGGGATCCGTCGCCTTCAATTATTTCGATTCGCTTCGTGAGGCGTTTATACTTTGAAATATTTTTTTTCGCCATTTCCGCGAGTTCGGGTATTCGTTCAATCGCGATCACCCTTCCCTTCGTTCCAACGATCTCCGCGAGAAGCGCGGCCTGCCAGCCGGAGCCGCATCCGACATCCAAAATTTTTTCGCCTTTTTTCGGCTCCAAAAGTTCCAACATGAAGGCGACGACAAGCGGCTGGGAGATCGTCTGTTCGTATCCTATGGGAAGCGCGGAGTTCGCGTAGACGAATTCTTTTTCGGTTTCGCGGACGAAATTTTTTCTATCTACGCGTTCAAATGCCTGAATGATGTTTGGAGTTTTCAGATACCCGTCGCGCTTTAGTTTGGAAAAAAGGGTCTGTTTGTTCATACGCTACACGAAAATAGTTATTGGAAAATAGAAGATAGTATAGAGTATAGAAAATAGAATATAGAAAGCGGAAAATGCTATTTTCTTTTTTCTTGTTTCCATTTTCTATACTATTTTCTACTCTCTGCTTACTATTTTTTAAATCGTCTACCCGCCGAGGGCGACGCCCACGAAGTATGCCGCGACTGCCGCAATGCCTCCCACAAGGAGCATTTCAATTCCGGAATTATACCACTTCGTGCCTACGACTTTTGATTTCAACGCGCCGAGAAGAAAAAGCGTGATGCCGGTAAGGACCGAGGCAAAGAGGAAGTTGTAGTCCCCGATGCTGGGCACGAAGTTTGCTATAACATAGGTCAGAAGAGGAATGAAGCCGAACACGGTAAACGCCACAAAGGTAACAACGGCGTTTTTTGCCGGTGACTCCCCGTCTTCTATGATGCCGAGTTCTTCTTTCATCATAACGTCCACCCAGGCGGTTTTGTGCTTTGATAATATCTCTACCACTTGCCGGGCGTCTTCTTCGGGAACTCCTTTTTCTCGGTAGAGTTCCATCATCTCTTTCTTCTCTCCTTCGGGATAATGTTCCACCTCCCATGTCTCCCTCTCGCGTTCGGTCTTGTTGTAATCGTTTTCGGCCTTGGTGCTCAAGTAGTCGCCGATCGCCATGGAGAGACCGTCCGCGAGGAGATTCGCGAATCCTAAAATAAGCACGATTTTTGCCGCGAGCGAGGCGCCCGCGACTCCTGCCACGATCGCGAATGTCGTGATGATGCCGTCTAGGCCTCCGTACACAAAACTTTTCACGTATTTTCCGGAGGCGCCGTGCGGCTCATGCCTTTTCGCGTGGTGGGCTCTTTTCGTTTCTTCTATGTTTTTGTGCTTGAAGGCCTGTTTTGCTTTTTCAAGATTTCGAGTGAGCATGAGTTTGAAATTAAGGATTACAATGAAGGCCTAAAACATTCCAACATTCTCAAGAATGTTGGAATGTTTTAATAGTATGCTATTTCCAGTTTAATGCCGTCCGGGTCAAAAAAGAAGGTCGCGTAGTATTTATCGGTGTACTGCGGATAGTGAGTCGGAGGGTCTGTTATATTTATGTCTTCTTTTTTCAGCCATTTATATATTTCGTTCACTTCATCTTCTGATTCTACCACAAAACAGAAGTGATGGAGTCCGGGACCTTCAAAAACGTATCTCGGCTCTTCGTGTTTCGCCCGTGCTATTCAAAATCCGAATCCTTTGGGCGACACCCATCCCGCGCTGGTTTCCGTTTCTTTCACCAATGAGTACTTTAGTTTAGTAAAGTACTCTTTGTAAAACTTTTTGCTTTTTTCGATGTCGGAGCAGGAGATTTTGATGTGGCCGAGAGGGTCGAGAGACATGCGTTAGTTTAAGGTTATAAATTGAAGGTGGTGATTTAGTACGTTTTTGAAGTTCTCCGCTCTATAATAGGGATTTTCCGGTAAAAGACGCGTTACTTCAAGGACGGCTTCGACATTTCGTCGAGGCATCTTTTTTAGTTCTTTATAAACGGCCGGGTCAATTTGTAAATCCCAATCTTTTGGCGAGCTCATCGTATGAGATGGTCTTTCCTTTTCGGAGATTATTCTCCGCTCTTGTAAGCGCCTTTTTTTGGGTTGGAGTTGAAGTAAATTCTTTCATTTTTTTTAACTGCAAAAGGGCCTCGTATTCTTTGCGAGGAAT
>JAUYPG010000011.1 GCA_030695805.1 Nanobdellota archaeon | reverse complement strand
GTTCGGCGGATGGCGTTTTCATTCATCCACGCCATCATGAGGATGTCGTTGTTTTCGGCATCCTGGATAATTACGGGGACGAGACCTTGCTCGTTCCACTTGATTGCCTCAAACACAGCGCACTCCTTTTCAAAGAACCCTTCCAGCACCTTGCGGGAAGGGGGAGATTGTTTTTGAAATATGTACGCAAACACAGCCACCCTCTTCCTACAAAGAGGCGGCGTGATGCTTCAGTCGCGCGAGTTTGGTTTTTTGGTTGTATTTTTCAATCATTTTTTGTTTCATGGCTTTATCTTACATTTTTGTTTTTTGTCTATGAGTACTTTACTTAACTAAAGTGCTCAAGCAAAAAAATTATTTTCGCCTACAATATCTCGTCGCAAGCAGCGAGGTTGCTATACGAAAAGAGGCGAAAATACCCTGAGTTTGTCGAAGGGTTACCTTTTGTCATTTAACAATCGTCTTTTTCATTCGCACGAGCATGCGGCGGTAGCCACCCGTACCTTTTTTGAACCAGCGGGCGACGCGGGCAACCGTGGTGGAGCTTAGTCCCGTTTTTGCCTGTATTTCCATATAGCGTTCGCGCTCCGCGAGCATCTGGACCGCCTTCCAGCGCTTGCCGAATTCAATAAGCTCGCCTTCGGTCAAGAGGTCGCGAAGAAAATCCCTTGCTTCCTCCTCGTTTTTTAAGGCGCAAATCGTTTTTATGAGGTCATTTGTGTCTGGGTTGTCCCACTTTTGTTTCGGCATATATATATTCACTTTATCTTACTAAAGTACTCTACTACAACGCATACATTTTTGTCAAGCGGAGTACTTTAGTTAACTAAAGTACTCTATTATACAACACATTCAGGTGTCAAGTTCATCTTTTCATAACAGGATATCGGATATCCGATATTCCAGATATTAAGGCCGTTTTCCCGATGCTTCTTCTAACGAGAGCCACATGATGATGTCGGTTATGAGTTTCCCTTGGTACGCGATTGCCTCGGGCCTTCTCCCGACCTCCTTAAATCCCAAGGAGGTATAGAGCTTTATCGCGGGCTCGTTTTTTTCATAGACGTGGAGTTCTATGTGTGTGAGCCCTATTTTTGAGGCCTCTTGCAGAATTTGCCGCATGAGTTCTCTCCCCAAGCCCTCGCCACGGAGTTCTTTCGCGATGGTAATACCAAAGGTGCCTACGTGCTTTGATCTGCCCCCTTGGCGCGTTATTTCAGTCGCTCCCACCTCGCGCTCGCCCAAAAAGGCGGCGAGGAAGATCTCGTCCCCTTGGCTTACTTTTTTCGTTGTATTTTCCACCCACTCTTTTTCTTCTTCCAGCGTCGCCGGATCCCCAGAGCGTTTGATCATCGCGTCTTCTTCGATGATTTTGTTTATAAAGTCCAGCGCGGCTTTGACGTCGCTTTCCGTGTTTTCAATCGGACGGATGAATACTTCCTTGCCGGATTTTGTGATAAAATTTTCAGACATATTTACGAGTTACGATCTCATAAGATTTATGTGCCTTCTTCCCAAGAGGAGAGGTACGCCCCTTGTTCTTTCGTGAGCACGTCAATCGCGATGCCTTCGGCCTTGAGTTTGAGAGCCGCGATCATCTGGTCGAGTTTTTTCGGGAGGACATGTACTTCGGAGGTGAGCTTTCCTTTGTTTTTCCACATGAACTCCGCTCCGAGCGCCTGTCCCGCGAAGCTCATGTCCATGACGGATGCCGGGTGGCCTTCTGCCGCCGCGAGGTTCACCAGGCGCCCGCCGCCAAGGAGGAAGACGCGTTTTTTTCCGATTTTGTACTCTTCCACCATGGGGCGGACTTCGCGGGGGGTGCCTCCGAGTTTTGCGAGCGCGTGTTTATTTATTTCGATGTCAAAGTGTCCGGCCTGCGCGAGAATAAGCCCGTCTTTCGCGAGTCGCAGATGCCGTTCGTCCACGATGTGTTTTCCTCCGGTTACGGAAACCACAACGTCCGCGTCCTTCATGATGTTGTGGAGAGACGAAACACGGAATCCGTCCATAAGGGCCTCAAGCGCTTTTATGGGGTCCACTTCGGTTACAACGACCTGCGCGCCCATGCCGCGGGCGCGGCTGGCAAGCCCTCTTCCGCACCAGCCGTATCCGCAGACCACGAATGTTTTTCCGGCAAGGAGGATGTTTGTCGCCCGCAAAATTCCGTCTATTGTTGACTGGCCGGTCCCATACCGGTTGTCGAACATGTGCTTTGTTTCGTTTTCGTTTATCGCGAGAACGGGGATTTTCAATGTGCCTTTCGCTTCCATTGCTTTCAGACGGATTACGCCGGTCGTGGTTTCTTCCGTGGAGCCCACGACGCACCCCAAGAGTTCCTTTCTTTTCGAATGGATCAGGCCCACAAGGTCCGCGCCGTCATCCATGGTGAGGTTTGGCTTCGCGTCCAGCGCCGCGTTTAAGTGTTTGTAGTAGGTCTTGTTGTCCTCGCCTTTTATCGCGAAGGTCGGAATTTTGAAATCACGCACGAGCGAAGCCGCCACGGCATCGTTTGTGGAGAGGGGATTTGAGGCGCAAAGTATCACTTTTGCCCCTCCGGCCTGGATGGTCCGCGCGAGGTTCGCGGTTTCCGAGGTTATGTGGAGGCAGGCGGCGAGCGTCGCGCCCTTCAGGGGCTTTTCTTTTGTGAATCGTTTTTTGATGAGCCGGAGTACTGGCATTTGGCGTTCGGCCCATTCGATTCTTTGTTTCCCTTCTTTTGCGAAGGATATGTTTTTTATGTCGTACTTCATGATGTATAGCAATTAGTAAATAGAAAGCAGTATAGAAATTGGAAACGGAGATCATTCAACAATTCCATGGAATTGTTGAATGATAGAGTGGTTCGTTTTTCATTTTCTTTTTTCTTTAGTTATTTTCTTAATGTCCAAAGTGTCTGCGCGGCGGGTAATATCTTTTATGGTTGGCTTGTGATTTACCGTGCCATACGATTCTACCACAAAGCTCGCGAGAGCATTTGCCGTTTTCAAAGAGTCCTCGATACTTTTTCCCTCGGCAAGCGATCCCCAGAAGCCCCCGCGCCAGGCGTCTCCCGCGCCTGTGGGGTCAAGGGCCTTTTTTACGCGGTACCCCGCAACCCCAAGCGTTTTTTCTTTACTTTGATAAAGTACTCCTTTTGCGCCAAGAGTGGTAATAATTGTTTTTCCTGCGGTAAGCATTTGTTTGATATCTATTTTCAGGCGTTTTTTTATTTGTGTCATTTCGTATTCGTTTCCTATCATCCACGTCGCGCCTTCCACGCCTTCCCGCAGGTCTTTGTCGCGTATCCAAGTGAGGACCATGCCCGGGTCATACGCGTAAAGAATCTTCAATTTTTTTGCTTGGGCCTGCATTCGCAGAAAGGGAGTTCGGTGTGTCGCGGAAAGAATGAGAACAGGGCGCTTTCCTTTCGTATCTTCCTTTCGTATCTCTCGCGTTTTTTCGAGCGCGCCATAGTAGAAACTCCAGATTTGATTTTGTTTCGCGTCCGTGATTACTTTTCCAGTCGCGGTGTAAAGGTCCTCATGTTTCGATACTCCCTTCGTTCCAATTCCGTATTTTTTGAAAAAGTCGAAAAAGTCATCTCCGTCTTTCCCCACGGCCCCGAGGAGATGAATCGGTTTTTTTGTCACAAGACGGGCGTTGTAGGCGATGTTCGTTCCCGTGCCCCCAAGTTCTTTCACGAGGCGGTTTACGACGAACGAAACATTCAGATTCCGCAGGCGGTCTTTCGCGATATGGTCCGCGAAGAGACCGGGGAAGCTCATGATCTCGTCTCGAGCAATAGAGCCGGACACAATGATGTCGGTTATGTTTTTTATATCTGTCTCCATGATAGTTTTTCACCTGCTTTGAACGGCACCACGTTACCATATTGTTCAGGGACGAGCCATTCTCCTTTTGTGAGAGTAATGGTTTCAGTGTTTCGGGGGAGGCCATAGAATTCCGCGCCAAAGCCGGAGGTAAAGTTTTCGAGCCGGTCGAGGCGCCCGGCGCGTTCAAAAATTTCCGCGAGGAGGGCGGGGAGCACCGGCGCGGTAAACACTCCGCACGCGCCTTTTTTACACTCCTTTTTTTCGCGCGGATGCGGGGCGCTGTCCGAACCCAAAAAGAATTTTTTGTTTCCGCTTGTCGCCGCTTCGAGAAGCGCGTCGCAGTCCTCAAAGTCCTTAGGAGTCGGCATGCAGGCATTGTGCGGTTGTATGCCGTACCCGATTACGTCGTTTAAGGTGAGGACGAGATGGTGCGCGGTAATGGTCGCGGCCACATTTTCACTGAGATCTTCTATAACTCGCACGCCTTTTTTGGACGAGACGTGCTCTAGGACGATTTTTAGTTTTGGGAATTTTTTTGCAAGACCTTGAAGGGTAGGGAGAAAGACCTCTTCTCGTTTTGTGACGAGTGTTTTTTCCTTGTCAATCTCGCCATGTAGAAGAAGGATCATGCCGACTTCCCGCATCTTCTCGAATGTTCTTGTTATGTCCGGGCTTTCGAAGTTTCGAAGCCCCTCATCGGAGTTTGTGGTAACTCCGAGGGGATATACCTTTCCGGCAACGGCTCCGGCCTTGCGGGCATATTCAATCATCTCTGGCGTGGTATTGTC
>JAUYPG010000009.1 GCA_030695805.1 Nanobdellota archaeon | reverse complement strand
TGGAACGATACTCGTGGTCATCGCCTTCGTTCTTATGACTGGAGCGGAGGCATCTGTTGTGCGAGCCGCGATCATGGGCTGTGTCGCCGCGATTGCGCCCTTCGTAGGACGAATCTATGCCCCGCGAAACTCAATTATCCTCGCGGCGCTTGTAATGGCGCTCTGGAATCCAAACATCCTTCTCCGTGATCTCGGTTTCCAACTTTCTTTTCTCGCGCTTCTTGGAATCATCTATCTCGCTCCGGCTCTTACTCGCTTCTTCCGCGTAAAAGAAAAGGGCTTCTTAAACTGGAAAGAAAATCTCATAACGACTCTCTCGGCCCAGCTCATGGTGACCCCGCTCCTCATCGCCGTCTTCGGCTCCGTCTCCGCGACCTCGCTCCTCTCAAACCTTCTCATTTTGGAACTCATCCCGTTTACCATGTTTCTCGGATTTATTCTTGGCATAGTCAACCTCTTCTCTCAAACGCTCGGCCTTCTTATCGCGTGGATCACCCTTGTTCCCTTAAAGGCCGAGCTTGGCATTATCAAAATTTTTTCGGTCTTCACGATACCGCTTACTCCCGCCCTTACCGCGGGCGGCATAACGATCTACTACCTCGCGCTTATTGTTTTCATCTGGCGTAAAACCAAATTCAAAACTCAAGCATACTATGAAACAAAAACAACATACTTACAAACTTAAGTTTGTAAGTATGTTGTAAAAAATATGAAATTTGAAATCAAAAAGAAAATCCTCCAACCGATTATAAAGCGCCTGAAAAAACGAGGACTGGGAACCGCGATCTTTTTCATTTCACTTTTTTTATTGAATGTCGCGCTTTTCACCGATATAGTAACCCTAAAAAATGACGGGCTTCTCCGCATCACCTTTCTGAATGTCGGGCAAGGTGACGCCTCGCTTATCACGCTTCCTGGAGGAGCACAAATTATGATAGACGGTGGTCCGAACCCGCGAGACGCGCTTCAAGAACTTTCCAAAGTCCTCTCGCCATTTGATAGAACGATTGATCTTATTACCTCATCCCATCCACAGCAAGATCATATCGGAGGTCTTCCGGAGGTAATTCGAAGGTACCGAACGAGCGCCTACATCTCGAATGGCGAAAAAAACACGATAGGAGTATATGAGACGCTTATAGAAACATTACAAAAAGAGAATGTTCCAAACATTATCCTTTCGCGCGGAGACCGCATTCGATATCGCGATAGCATAATCGAGGTGCTCAATCCTCCAAAAAAGCTCGGCGAAGACCTGAACGAAAATTCAATCGTGCTTTTACTGAAGTCCGCCTCCACCACCGCGCTTTTCACCGGCGACATTGGCGCGAAAACTGAAAAACAAATTCTTCAATATCTGGAAGTCGGACTTCCAGATATTGATATTTTAAAAGTGGCGCACCACGGCTCCAAATACTCTTCAAGTAAAGAGTTCTTAAAAGCTCTAACACCAAAAATCGCGGTCATTCAGGTCGGAGAAAAAAATCGCTTCGGCCACCCGGCGAAAGAAACTATAAACCGATTGAAAAATGTGAACACAAAAATACTAAGAAACGATGAAGATAACACAATAACTCTTATCTCAAACGGAGAAACAATAAAAATTGTAAAATAAGGAAGGGCGGAAGCTTAACGCTTCCGCCTTCATGTCCATCAGTAGATGTCCTCCTGCTTTTCCTCGTAGGAAGGGGGAACTATACAAAAACAAAAGAAAACAAGGACTGGAAGGATGAGAAGTCCCACCACTCCCACGAGGATTGTCGCGAAAACCACGCCACCAACCCCGATGGTAGGGTTAAGAAGGTTTCCGGCTACAACGCCGGAGATGACGGCGGCAGAAGACATCAGCCAGCCTCTATCTGCGTCTCTATGAAAGGCCACGCCGCTCACGACTGCCGCAAGAACCACGGCAACAGTATGCGCAACCCACCGTGGCATCGAAAATCCGATACCCGAGTAGATTGCGAAAAAGACCAGTCCCAGAAGAGCAAACAAGACACCAGTCCGAACCTTTGTGAACACAACCTTCTCCTTCCAATCCACGATACTTAAGAACCCGATACTGCTCCATACTATAAAAAAATACCTTCTAAAAGTCAATGTGTAGAAAAAAAATGTGAACTATAGTACGATAAGTCCCATGCGAACATATTCAAAAAATATCCCAAAAGAAGAGGGAAAAGAGGTAACCCTAAAGGGCTGGGTAAATTCGCGCCGTGACCATGGCAAACTCATCTTCATAGATATCCGCGACAAGGAAGGACTCGCTCAAATCGTCTTCTCTCCGGAACATCCCGAAGCCCTAAAGAAAGCCGACACCCTCCGTCCCGAATGGGTAGTGGAAATAAAAGGCATATCCGCGAAACGACCGGAAAAACTTATAAACACCGAAATGCCCTCCGGCACGCACGAAATCCAGGCCACAGGCCTTGAAATATACACCGAGGCGAAAACCCCGCCTTTTGACGTTACAACGGACGGCAGGGAAATAGGTGAAGAAAATAGGATGAAATACCGCTACCTTGACCTCCGCCGTCCGCGCATGCAGGAAAATCTTCGTATGCGCGCGAAGATTGAAAAACTCATCCGTGACACCTTTACCGAAGATGGGTTCTCTGAAATTGAGACCCCGTATATTTCAAAATCCACGCCAGAGGGCGCGAGGGACTATTTGGTGCCTGCCCGCCTTCATCCCGGTAAGTTCTACGCGCTCCCGCAATCTCCCCAGCAGTACAAACAACTCCTCATGGTCGCGGGCTTTGAAAAATACTTCCAAATTGTTCGCTGTTTCCGCGACGAAGACACAAGAGGGGATAGACAGCCGGAATTCACTCAACTGGACGTGGAGATGAGCTTCACGAATCAAGAAGAAATTCTCGCGCTTATTCAAAAAACATGCCTCACTGTGGCAAAGACGCTTTATCCGAAAAAGCACATCTCGACGCTAGATAAAAACGGCGAAATCCCGCGCATGACACACAAGGAGGCAATGGAAAGATACGAAACAGACCGCCCGGACATCCGAAAAGACAAAAACGACCCAAACGAACTCGCCTTTGTCTTTGTCGTGGATTTTCCGGCATTTGAATGGAAGGAAAAGGAATTGAGGTGGGATGCCATCCATCACCCCTTCACCATGCCTCAAGCCGAAGGTCTTGATGATTTTAACAAGCAATTCAAAAAAGACCCGAGCGCAATGCTTGCCTTCCAGTACGACATCGTCTTAAACGGCTATGAAATCGGAGGTGGCTCAATCAGAATCCATAACCCGAACATGCTGGAGCGCGTCTTTGAGGTTATGGGAAATAAAAAAGAGGACATACAAGACAAGTTCGGCCACATACTGGAGGCATTTGAATATGGCGTGCCTCCGCATGGCGGGTTTGCCATGGGCCTCGACCGCTTCGTCGCAATCCTGCAAAACGAAAGCACCATCCGCGAGGTCTTTGCCTTCCCCAAAACCGGCGATGGCCGCGACCTCCTTATGAACTCGCCGTCCGACGTATCAGAGGAGCAGTTGAAAGAGCTTCACGTCCAAATGCGCATCAAAAACTAAACCCTCAAACAGTCCAACATTCTTGAGAATGTTGGAATGTTGTGTCCCGCAGTAATCATATGGAAAAAGTTTGTCAAAACTGCAAACAAAACTTTCCGCACAAAAAACAGCGCGGATCTCTACTGGGTGAACAAGGGAGAGCAGTGCTACCAAGCCGAAGTTGTTTAATATCAATGTCCTCAAACAATGTACATATGTACATTGTTTGAGGACAAGGGGAGGTCTGTGTATAAGACACCTTGACGAGTCATAAAAAATCCGCATAATACGAGGGATATGCAAAATCAGGAATTCCCCATTTTCAAAACGAAAATTCAGGGTGTTACACAAACGT